>NZ_JBOKYU010000004.1:0-107888 GCF_051972735.1 Laedolimicola sp.
TTCCTTTCATTTTTGTTGAATGATTTGTTTCTGGAGAATTCGTCTAACACCATTTTCAAAATTGTATGATGTGTTTTTTCTTCTATCATACAAGGCAAATATTTTCTGACGTAAAATTCAAATGCCCCTGTAATTTGAAGGCTTTGCTGCAAATCAATCAGTCTCCGGCGTTTTGCTGATGGATGAATACTCGCTATTGATATCGCCGCAGCTTCAAAAGCATTCTCACTCTCAGCATCCTTTGCGATCAATGCAAACAAACCATCGATATGTTTCAAAAACGCAGACACATAAAATGTCTTACTGATGATTTTATTCGGTTCCGGGCTTTCTCTATATTTATTATAAAAATACATTGTCGAACTAATACTATTGGTACAATCAACTACTTTTTTCCCATCTCTTCTTTTATCTGGGTATTCCCCTTTCAACTCCATACATACACAATCTGTATTTCTTCGATTACATATGAACGCAAACGCAGAATCCACAACCTCATACAATTTTTCCAAGAACTTCACTTCTCCAGTTGCCTCAAATTCAATGCAAAGCTTCGATTCTGTCTGCATTGAAGTATTCGCATAACCCATGGTTCCGTTTGCAGCAACTATAAAAGAGGTTTTACATTCTTTTCCAAACAGTGTTAAATTAAATTCTTTTTTTACAACAGGGCTTCCTTTAAAAAGAATACTATCATCACTTTGTATTTCAGCAATATCTCTCGACGGACAAAAATACTGTAATTCAGCAAATGTGAATATAGCCTGATGAAACTTGCTCCCCGCCCTGAAATTTTGGATTACCCAATCTGCCTGGAAATTATAATTAATGGGAAACAAATGATTTTCACCAATCTCCAAGGGTAACTGCGAGCCAAATGCATATTGCTTATTGTCGAAAGATCTTCCCAACATTACATTTTCATTATCTAGCTCTGGAATTCCTTCATACATATGTATGGTAACGATACCATCCTTAAAATCATATGCAAAATGCTTGTTTTCTCTTTTTAGACATATGTAGCCTGAATGATTTATCTCTTTATTGGTCATTTTGATTTTCCTTTTTTCATCAACCTCTTTGTATGCACGCATTTGACAAGTCTCGCATTAAGTTTCTATCTTTTTCTCTTGAACTTACATTTAATAGGGTCTGACCCCAATGCTACAATCCCCGTTAGAATGCAGGGATTTTTGATGGGTGGTACTCATGTTTGAGGATATACGCTCATCTCTTTCTGCACCTGGTTCGTAAATGTAACTCTCTTATACTTTTCTGATTTTATCACACTTTTAGCACTTATCTCGTTCTCATCAAATGCCACCTTTCATGAGTCCTCATTGAGACTCAAAAAACTATTCTTACTACTAAAAAATTTCGTCTAGTACACGTCGAATTTTAATCATGTGTTTTCTTGTTTTTCTATCTATAGGTTCATCGTCCCCAAAGACATTTTGAGCCCGTTGAACATATGTTATAAAGTTGCCTTTCACATGGCCATTGGAATCTTTTAAATACGCTCCTTTAACAGAATACTGTTCATACAGATTTTTACAGCTTATTTTCTTTCCTGAAGACGTATATCCTCCATTTTTTACAATAGTCTTTAGCTTGCGATGCAACCTGTAATAATATTTTGAAATGGTCTTATCTCTAATCGTAACTTCATTACCATCGAATGTGAACCCCAGGTAATCAATCTCATTTTTCCCATTAGCCACGCCATCTAAAAACATTGCATTACAGCTTTCCAATTTTGTGCTTGTATACTTATATATTTGCGTTTTTTCTGGTTGTAAAATTAAATTAGGAACCAATTTAATTTCATCTAATATATCTTCTAACATCATTTTAAATTCATTGTTTGATAATTGCGGTAAGACAATTATAAAATCGTCACTATAACGCATGTACAAGCCATTACTCTTTCTTACCAGCTTATGCATACTCTCATCTATTTTTAGCATATAAATATTAGCCAAAACCGCACTAATTGCTGAACCTTGTGGTATTCCATAACTTTCTTTATGTTTAATTACAAACTCTTTTTTATATTTTTTAAATTTTTTTGCAGATAAAACTCTACGTTTAGAATTTAAATTTTGTATATTCTCCTCCGTATCAGCCTGTCCATTCAACTTAAGTAATTCCGTCAATTCCCATATGGAATATTTCGTTATATTTTTAAATACAGCATAGTAATCTGCAGGTAATTCCTTGACACCTAGGACATCACACATTCGCCCTTTCAAATAAACATGATCTAATGAATCAAAAAAATTTGAAAAATCTCCTATAATTACAAAACAGTCCTTCGCTTCCCTAATACAATCAAACGCCGCTTTTGCAAAATGAATATTGCTTTTGTGTAAATTATCTCTATAAGCAACTGCAACCATATTCATGTCATGTTCTGCCAAATACTTATCATATTTTTGATTTAAAAGATACCCATAATAAGAATATATATATCTATCAACATGCGCAGAATAACATAAATGACGAGACTTTTCTTTAACTTTCCCTACCCCTGCCGTTTTTGTAAACTTATTAAACTTCTTTTCATAATGAATAAATGGATAGAAACCATGCCTTACTATGTTTTCCGGATTACTAATATAATCCCATACCTTATCTAACGAAACCTTTTCATCAAAATGTGCATATTTTCTTGCTTTTGCATTTTTTTCTTTCCACTTCTGTAACTCCATAACATTTCCTCATATAGCGAAAGACCCATCAGCATGAGGGATAGCATCTCTAAACTGACAGGTCTTCTTTCAACGTGGTATTCAATTTTGTCTCACGACAGCATTGGTGGTTCCAGCTATCCATTATTCGTTCAATCCAGATCTATATTAGAATAGATAAGAAGGAGATGATTCCAATTAACATTTTCATGTGGTTATTAGCACTCATAAGTTTGCAACCAGAACACCAGTCATATCTGAAAGAGCTCTTTCAGGTATTGACAACAATTCCTTTCCCTTACATCTTATATGTAAGGCGCTTTTAATATAACCTATAAACTCCTAGATGTCAATACATCACCCCATCCCTCAGCACAATACTGAACATTTCACAGACTCGGTTCATCATGGGCACCTACTGTTCTTTGAGGGAAAAAGCTACCGTATGGAGCATTCCCTCAAGTTTAATGGGGTCTGACCCCAATGCTATATCTAAAGAGAATTACCAATATTGAAGCTTCTTTACTATATCTTTTTGCAAAAAGAGCACAGGCAATTCCGGTTAACAGATACGCGAATGCAGACATTGCTCTCAAACCCATCACAGAATATCCGAAAATCTCAAACCCCAAAACAATTCCCCAGAAGCTCATAGACGGTTTCAGATTCCAATAATCTGGTTGATAATTGTAGGTATGCATTATGTAATCATTATTTTGTATCATTTCATATGCATTGACACCATGTCTTGCTTCGTCCCAAGAATTGACTCATTGAACATCTAATTTTTAATAACAAAAAAGAGCCAGAATTGCAATTGCAAAAACAAAAAACACTGTGTAGTATTTTTCGAAAACATTTAATACTTTTTTATATAACATTTTATCGCGTTATCCTTTATCATACTTTTTCAAAATGAAATATTCCTTATATCAAGGACTAAGTGTTTTAAATCCTCAACAATTTTTTCAAATCGTTGCTGCTGTTTAAGGCAACTACCAGCACTACCAATGCGTTTTAACTCAAACGCTTCCATTGCACTCTTTTTTGACTGCAAGCTATTATGTCATACTTTACAAAGAACCCCGTCCCTGTGATTATTGTGCCATCTGAATTTAAACAAGATAATTGAACTGTACTATATGTAAGTTGATCCGATGTATTCATATTTAATTTTTCTGAATCCATTTTATAATACTGTCTCCTTTCAAGGTACTTTTGAACCAGATTTACTGTTTGTTTAAAGTTTGATTATCCAGTACCACTAATAATTTTATATTCCTCTGTTTCCATTTCACCCTTCATTACCACAGAAATATCATATCCCTATCCAATTACTTTTAACTATGAAGAATTTTTACAACACAATATTTCTGTGATAATGAAGAATGAAATTTTTTACCATAATTCAGGGATAGAGTGCTTCTTACTCCAATCCCTGAACTATTATCTCTTAATACTTATGTTCAAAAATCATTAAATTTTTTTCTTACATATGCTTTTATACAGTCATAGACTTTCATATATTTTGGTTCAATCCATTGTATCCTAAAGCGATCCAATACAGCACACACACCAAATACTATACCTGTCCACAAAAGTACTTTTATTGCAAAATAATTTTCCTTGTACATTTCAGGAATATTTAAAATTCCATTCCATATCCATTGCCTAGCAAAAATATTATCATGAAGTAAGTATACTCCAAATGTTGTTGCTGAAATATAATTAATCATTCCTGAACATATCTTCAATTGCTTAAACATTAAAAATAATGATATACTTCCCAATGTAATAAATATATACTTAATAACTGGCCACAACCTGATTATACTCAATGGTATCAATGTATTTGTGCCTCCGCTTGTTAAATAGATACCGTATGAGTATCCTGTCCAAGCTATAACCAGAAACAATATATTATATAGCTTATTACTTCTTTCGTTTTTACAATACTTTTTTATATAGGCTCCAATTAAAAAATATGTAATTGCAATTTGCAAATCATACTGCTTTGTATATAAATATCCAGATAATGCGTAAAAGAAAAACCAACTGCATCCAATAAAACATATCCAGCCTTTTTTATTAAGCTTTATTTCAACATTATATAATATTGGCAAAAATAGAATCAGCATAATATACGCTGTTACAAACCACCATACACCACTCATTTGTGGCAACAATACGTAACTAAGCATATTTTTAAATATGGCTTCTTGAGATATTCCAATATATTTAAACCCGATAATATTACTTATCAAATAGAACAGCACCATAAGCAAGCCATATGTTTGAACCTCAAGCCATATTTTTTTAATACTGCCCTGCTTCTTTTCACACAGGAAATAACCTGTGAGCATAAAAAACACAGCCACACCTACTTCTCCACCAGGATAAAACAAGCACGCTGCTATTTGATTACTCAAGTTCCCTTCAGCCCATAAATTTCCATAATTTTGAGTAAGAATATTGTTAAATAGACCATGGTATACTAAATGATGGCTCACAATCATTACCATTGCTATAATCCTTAATAATTCGAAATTGGATTCTCTTTTTATTTGTCGCATTATCGGAATCCTCTCATTGCTTTTTTCAACTTGATTAAGTATCTATACGCGTGATAATCTGTTTTCGAACATAATTTCTCATGCCGATAAAAATACTCTAAGTTATGCGGATTGTCTGCAAAATAAACATCACCTTTTCCAGCTTTATCAATATACTCTTGATATGACTTCGTGAAATAATGATTTATAACAATAGGAAATTCTCCACTATCGGCCCTTTCATACCCGTTACATAAGTGTCCAAAACAATTTACTGGTGGTAACTTATGATTTTTCCATGTTCCCCACAAGTTATGGTGAAATGTCTTATTTTTTAGATAATTTGGTTCAAATCCAAATGCTGTATTATAAAAGCATTTCCCAACTTCATCTATTTTTGCCCAGCAAACAGTAAAGCTCTCCACCACCAAGGTGTCTGCTTCTCTGTCCATTAACCCTGATGTTCCAAAAACATTCCAATTAATTTTCACAGATGGACGATTTCTAAATTGATTTAAAAATTCTTCAATACTATCATACTTTATTGGTACAACAAATTCATCAATATCAATAAAACCTAACCAGCTTGTCTCCTTTGCATACTTTTTTATACAGTCTGTATATGCCTCCATTTGTGCCTGATTTTTAGGCCACTGAATTAATGTAACCATGCCTAATTTTATATAATCCTCTATAACCGTTTCATAATTATCATCTGAGTTATTATTATATAAATAAAAATGTTCTATCCCTATAATTCTGTGAAACTCGATCCATTCTCTCAGGTATTTCCCTTCATTTTTAAAAATCGCACATATAGAAACTTTATACTTTTTTTGTTCTAAGTTTACGGATATCGTTTTCATGCATAAACTATATAAAATATTCTGTATTGTATACATGATTTGTTTAACTATATACTTCTCATTTATCTTTCTCGGTTTATCGTATATATAATATTTATTCTCTGTTTTTATCACTCTGCTTCTCCTTTATTTTTCTTAATTCATCATATGAAACAATTGGGCCAACAATTGCGCTTATCGCTATCGCTATTACTGAACCTAATATGACGCCCTCAACTCCCATCCCTAAATTAACTGCAAAAAAAATAGAAACTGGAATATTTATGAATGCTTGCACTACAGACGCTATTGTTGTCTCTTTTATTCTTCCAATTCCACTTGTCAATGTCGAAAATGTATGAGAAACCATCAGCAAAATACAATATAATGCTGTATATACTATTAACTTATTAGAAAAATGCAATTTTTTTTGTAACCAAATTACAGTAAATGGTCTAAATATAATTCCAGCCATCACCGTTCCAACAGAAAATACGGTTAATATCATCATTGCTCGTTTCAAATTTTTGATAATCCACTTAATATTATTATTTGTATACGCCATTGTATATGCGGACTGTAATGGTACAACTATAACCGCAAAAACTGTGCTTATCATAGCAAAATATTTATAACAAAAACTATACGGTGTAACCACATCCGCTCCTAAATATCTCAGAATAATGATATTATCGGTAGAATTCAATATTAAAGCAGCTATATTCGAAATGAATGTTTGTAAACCAAAGGATAAAATTCCTTGTGAATATTGCATATCTGGCTTTTCAATTTTGATTCTGCATTCCGGATACTTTACATATGCCCAGATACTTCCAATAATATTTTTTAGGAATTGACTTATTCCTTCTATTGTTGCTATAACAAGTATTGTTCCGCTTCCTGTCTTACTATATAAAAGCAGCCCTAAAATATATATTGCCTGTCCTATAATAGTTAAAGCACTAACTGCACTCGCGTTCTGCACTGCATAAAAGATATTATTCACTAATGAAAAAACAAAATTTATGCATACAAATAATATGGCGACCGCAAATATTAAATTAATATTTTCATTAATCTCACCATGAATATTTAATATACTTTTTAAATCTATTATTTTTAAAAAAAACGCAACTACAATAAATGCCACAAATGAAATTGTACTTAATATTGCATATGAAACACTGATATATTTTTCCGCCTGTTCTTTCTTTTTCTCTGCCAGGCTTTCGCTAAGACGAATACGAAGGCCGTTACCAATTCCCAAATCCAAATAATAAATCCAGGATACGATAGATAACAGCGATACCCACACTCCATATTTTTCTTCCCCCAAGCAATTAAGGATCAATGGAGCCGATATAAGTGATAGCACCATTCCGATACCTTTATATAAAACCGATAATGCTGAGTTTTTAAAGACCTTCTTACTACTATATGTTATCTCCATCTATATTCTCCGTATCTGTTATACTATCATCCCTGTATTTTTCATAAATTCAGCCGTTTTCTTTATCCCCTCTTGTAGACATATTGGTTTCAATTTTCCGTAAGCTTCCTCATACCTTCTTATATCTAAATAATTTTCTGGTACATCTGTTGACCTTGCCGCAATATAATTAACTGTTAGATCTTTTCTTACTGAATTTTTTATAGCTTCTATAACTTCATTTACACTGGTTCCTTTTCCAGATCCTAAATTAAATACACGAAGTTCACTTTCACCTTCTACTATATTTTTTATTCCTCGGACTGCATCTTCAATATAAATAAAATCTCGAACCACCGTTCCATCTCCATACACTTCCAATATTCCATCTGTTAATGCCTTATATACAAACGTAGTTACTACTCCAAGCTTTCCATTTGGTCGTTGGTATGGTCCATACGGATTTGCCAATCGTATGATTCTATAATCCAACTTTTCCTGATATCTATACAAATATAACAATTTTTCGATTGTAATTTTCTGTATACCATATGACGAAATTGGATAAGTCACCATATCTTCTTCAACTGGACACTTTCCCTTTTTTCCATATACAGCTCCGCCCGAAGAAATAAATACGATTTTTTTTACCTTTTGTCGAACACATGCATCTAGTAATTTACATGTAACCACAACATTTGCTTCTAACTCTTCCCCTATATTTCGATTTGAATTTCCTGGAATCACTGTAGATGCTAAATGATAAACAATATCTTGTCCCTCTACTTGAGCATCAAAATCTGCTTCTAATGAAAAATCTCCTACTTTAAAATTAAGTGGCACTTTTAATGCCTTTAATGTTAAAAAGAATTTTTCATCTCTATCGATAACTGTTACTTCATCTGTCAATGACAACTGCAATGCTATATTTGTCCCGATAAACCCAGCTCCGCCAATTAATGCTATTTTCATATTCTCAATCCTTTATTTATGTGCGATTTTATTTTTCACGCGTTTTGCCAACCACTTCACGAGTCCCATATTTAATTCACTTTTATTGTAATAGACCTCTATAGCCTCTTTATATCCTGACAAATCATAGGAACATGCTTTTTTTCGTATAATATATCGCCAATACAATCCGCTAATGAATTCCAAATTATCTTTCTTAACATTCAAAAATGTTCCAATACTTATACTCTTTTCTCTGTAAAGTTGCAGTATTATACTTACATATTCAACTGCAAATGCGTAAAATAAATTGTATTTTCCTTTTTTTGTTTCATCTGTAAGTAGATCTTTCATGATAATTTGATTATCAATAACATACAGCTCTGATTTTCTATTACTGAAAATCAGAGCTGTATGCGGAAATAATGAATTGCACTTTATTGATAAATCAATATTTTCAAAGTCCTCCTTCCATACTGCCGTTCCAGCTGACCATGAGGACCAATACGACATCGCTCGAATATACTCATCAAATGAACTGTACATATTATATTGCTTCAATTTTTTGTTTTCACCGTTCATAAAATATGTAATCGGTTTTTTCTCCCGATTTTTTTCTGCATATTCAACTAAATACTTTAATCCTCCCGGAACAAATTGCATTCGATGATTTACAAATTTAATCAATTGCCCTTTTGCTATCTTAAATGCTTCAATTTGATTTTCAAAACCAATTGCTGCTGTTTTTTTATATATTAAATTTTGATGTAGCTCAGAGTATTTCTTCATTTTTTGAAAAAATTCTTCATTCTCTCCATTGTCTGTTACAACAATTTCAAATAACTCCTCTGCTATTTGTTCTCTGTAAATACTATCAAGAACAGGAACCACCCATTCTGTTACTCCATTCGTAGGAATGCAAAGTGATAAGAATATCGTCGACGTCATCCTATTTCTCCTTTTTAGGCAACCAGTTCAATTGATCTGTATCATTTAATTCGGTATACAAATCATCTACCTGTTTCTTTATCATTTCATTTGTTAATTTACCATAATCTATTTTCAGTAATTCCTTTATCATCTTTTCAGAAAATCTATATTTAATAACTTTCGCAGGAATTCCACCCACTATCGCATACGGCGGTACGTCTTTTGTAACAACAGAACCCGCAGCAACTATCGCCCCTTGTCCAATATGAACGCCCGATAAAATGGTCGCTCTAAAGCCTATCCACACATCATCCTCTACTATGATATCTCCTTTTGAAATGCTTTCTAATTCCACTGCTCCCAACATTTTCACCTTAAACGGGAATGATGATATGTGATTTGTGTAATGATCCGCACTAAGAATAAACGCTACTTGAGGAGCAATAGAGCAGAAATTTCCTATACTTAATTTTCCTTGTTTTCCATACTTTAAGACATACAGTTCTCCGTATGTCATATTTCCAACATTCACAGCGTTTTCATCAAATAAAGTTATAGGATATGTTCCATTATGCTTATTATGCTTTCTCCATTTTATCTTATATAAACTAATTCGAATTTCCGAAAGTATACCCATTCTTATCCCTCATTTCCTGTCTTTGTTCTAATTCTTCAGAACGATATAATGAATATAACGAACAATACAAACATATCTGATATAACGGATATGTCAAATTATTATCTACAGTAAACATTGCAAACATCGATACTATACTAATAATTGTAAAATTGCAGGCATTCTTCCCATACTTTTTCATTGCAATATGTGGTATTAAAATAAAATAATTCCCTGTCCAAATAAGAAACCCCCAAAAGCCTGTCTCAATGTATAATTGCAGAATACTATTGTGCAAATACTCATAATGATTAACCATCCAGTCACCTAATCCTGCCGTCATGTATCTATGCACAAAGCTAAAGCCTTTTCCAAAATACAAAGGTGATATTTCATACATATCATCAAAATATTTCCAAACATATAATCTATCTGATAAGGTACCTTTTCCGGCTAACACCTGATCGAACGCACCCACATGAATACCAACAACATACAAAAAGCTAAATACTATTGTCAAAACTGAAATTATTTTCAATAGTGTAGTTGCATTCTTATTTGTGTATTTTGTCATCAGAATCATCACTATTCCAACTGCAAGGGACAAGATTGCGCTTCTCTTTGCGCAAAGCACCATTACGACAAATAATAATCCCGTAAAAAATAAATTCGATTTATTCTTATTCTTTTTAACTAGAAAAATATAAAGATAATACAATATCAGTGGTACTACCGCCACTCCGATGTCGTTTCTTTCAAGTTCTTTCCCTAATAATTGTCTAACTGCACTACCCACGCCCACTTTCTGGATTTTAAAAAGAATGATATATGCATATGCTCCTAATACGGAAAATGTCATTACTTTTATTACACTTTTGTCAAACAATATTATCAATGCAATGCTTACAAAAAAGTCAACCACAAGAAACATTGACGTTGTAATTGCCTGTCCTGCCGTTCCTATCTGATCTCCATTTATACTGCATATTAATATTGTATAAAACGAAGTTAAAACAAACGGAATGCAGAACCATACCAAGACCATCCAATATTTGTTCTTTACACGGTTTATATTCTTATATACCCAACCTAAAATTCCTAATAAAGCGACCACAATAAATATCTTTTTTTGCAATTGCAAGCGTCCAGGTATAAATTCTTCTGAAGCATAAGAAATAGCGAGAATAAAGAGAATCGCTCCTATAATTTGCTTTATATATTTTTGTTTTACTTTCCAATCTATATTTTTAACTTTCATTAACGACCTCTGTTTTCTATATATCGGTATATGATACACAAGTATTTCTGCTTTATTGTGAACCTATCATTCCAATAAGCTGTTTCAAGCTATTTAAGCTCCATTTGTAGAAGAACCGCCGCTTTAACCTGCCTTTTTCATATACAGTTTCCGTAGAAGAGCCTTCCTTATGCTTCACTTCAATCTCGTCCAAATAAACCATTTTCAAATGGTTCACTTCTACTTGATATCTTAATATATCTTCCTCAACATACATAAAGGTGCCAGGATACAAACCGTTAAATTTTTTTATATATTCTGTTCCAAAAATTAAACATGCACCGTACAGTTGAAAATCTTTCGAACTATCATATTGAAATTCCTGTATCGGTTTTGCAAAAATCTTTTTAAAAAACAAATCCAGACTAAAAGTATTTAAAGCATATAAAATAAGCGTTTTTAAATATCTTTTTAACACATCTCGCTTACTATAGAACATTCTTGCCACTGGATTCTGATTCATTCCATCAACTAACGATATAATTCTGGGACCAGCAACATCATATCCTTCTTCTATATATGCCTTCTGAACTTTTGTTATGAAATCTGGTTGACTAAAAATCAGATCATTATTTGCTAACACAATAATGTCTGAATGTAATTCTTCTTTTGCATAACAAAACCCTAAATTATTACCTTTTGCAAAGCCTAAATTGGTTTTCGAATATAAAAAGTGTATCCGCTCATTGTCTGAAAATAAATGCTCCACAGATTCTGTTTTCCCGTTTTTTGAACCATTATCCACCACTACAATATCAAAGTTTTTTTCGTCTTGCGTATTCAGTGAGTTTATGCACTCAAGGGTATCTTGTAAATTTTCATAATGTAAAATAACCACTGCAATCCTACACATTTATCTTTCTCCTACATGCTGTTCAATTCCGACACTTACTCTTTATATAAGCTATCGTTTTCCTCCAGAAACTGCTTCCAGGTTTTTATCTGAAGCTCTTCTCTGATATTTTTACGCAGCTTTTCCAAGCTTTCCGCATCCAATGCTCCGATTGTTTTCTTCAGCGCTTCCTTATCTCCCGCCTTTACGACAATTCCGCCATCTCCAACAATATCCTTCGCCCCCACATGCTCGCTCACAATCACCGGCACTACATAGCTCAATGCCTCCAGCACCGTAAAGCCAAAGGTTTCATACCAGACACTAGGCGCAACCAGCACATCGGTATCTGCCATGATTTTACCCAGCTGACTGTATGCAAAGCCTTCTTCCTGAACTACCATATAAGGCTTTCTCACCGAAACCGGGCTGAATAATTTTAATTCAAAATCTCTTTTTCCCTCTTGCCAGAGTTCATCTAGTGCCTGACATAAAACGTTATAGCCTTTAAACGGTTTGGCCGGTGCCAAACTTGTAATGCGAAGCTTGCCGGTGTAACTCCAGGGATTTTTTTCTCTGTTGTCCGCAATATCTTTATGTGTGATACTGATAACTCTGCTGCTTGCCGGTGTAAAATATCTTTTATAGATTTTTTCTGTGACTGTCGAGTTGAAATGAATGCAGTCTATCATGGAAAGCATTCCTATATAATACTGTCTCAATTCTCTGTATTTTTTTGCGTCCTTCTCATCAACCAGAATGTCCTGTGTCTGTGTGTCGTCCGTAAAAAACTCATTTCTGTGTCTTTTACGAAGGAGCTTTACCACGCTTGCATTTTTCAGCTTTCTATATAAGGGCGACTGCATCAGCCATATCTTTTTTAAGGACAACGCGCTCTGATTACAGGAAACGCAGTCTCTACAATTGTGATCATCATCACAGGCTCCATTTTCCTTATATAACGTAACCTTCGGACATAAGCCAAAATAATCGTGCGATGTAAACAGCATCCTTATATTCATTGCTTTTGCTGCCTGAATGAATTCTCTGTGCAGTCCCATTAAGGTATGAATATGAATCACTTCCGGATTTATTTTCTCCAGGAATTCTATATATACTTTTATATCGCAGGCTTCTGTAAATGCGTCTGTTTCCCGGATTCCTTCGTCAAGGGGAACCGGTAACGGATTCACCAATTCATAATTATGGATTCCATGAATGGCTTTTTGTTTTACGATTTTCGGATCATGCTTTACCATTTCCATCTTTCCGGGCCATAAAGCGGATACTTCATCGCCTTTGTCGGCCTGTGCGCACATCAAATCATATGCATATTTTGTAAGCCCGCCTGTTCTATATGGCGGAAATCCCAGAAAATAATGTAGAATTCGC
Organism: Laedolimicola sp.; assembly: GCF_051972735.1. Classification (NCBI taxonomy): domain Bacteria; kingdom Bacillati; phylum Bacillota; class Clostridia; order Lachnospirales; family Lachnospiraceae; genus Laedolimicola; species Laedolimicola sp. The sequence continues at coordinate 13,535 of NZ_JBOKYU010000004.1, forward strand.
ACTTGCATTCTCCCTGTTTATTTCGTAAACACAGCCTCATACTCCCCACAAATCTTCCCCCAGGTATAAGCCTCCGCCACTCTCTTCTTCGCTCTTCGGCCCATCTCCCGGATCTCATCTGCAGGCATCTCGTCCGCCCGGTCAATCAGCTTCGCCAGCTCACCCGGCTCTCTGCCCCAGTACAGGGCACTCTCCTCGGCTACCTCCCGGTTAAAGCCCACGTCCACCAGCAGATTCAGGTCGGTGCTGCCCAGCGCCTCGATAAGCGACGGGTTCGTTCCGCCGACGGTGTGCCCATGGAAATACGCGTACGCATTTTCCCGAATCTTCTTTAAAAGCTCCTGGTCGTATACGGTACCCACGAATTTGATTCGCTTGTCCTGTTTAAAATGAAGCTTTTCCTCCAGCTCATTCAGGAACTTTTCATTGACGTTCGTAATCAGGGCAAAATCCCGTTTGGAATGGGACTTCATGAATTCCCTTATCATAATTTCAAAGGAATTCTCCGGGACAAACCGACCGACTACCAGATAATAGTCTTTTTTTCGCAGCCCCTTTTCCCGGTACCAGTTGGCCAGCTTCTCGTCCTCATCAGCCAGCTTGCTGGGCGTCAGGTCTGCGCCGTAGGCGATGAAGGTGGTCTTCGGACTGCGGCCTCCGATGCCTTTGCCGTCGTATTGCTCGTGGATGTATTTCTCAATGTTGATGGAATCGCAGATGACCAGGTCGCTGTATTTCACCATCATCTGTTCGGAGATTTTCCAATATTTCCGGATGGGCTTGCTCCATTTGGCGCGCATCCATTCGTGGCCGTCGGGGTTTAGGTAGACCTGACCGCCCAGACGATGGATTTCCTTATAATAATGCCTTGCAAAGGGACCGATGCGGCAGGCCATGATGTAGATGATGGGATGCGGAATCCGATGCTTGCGGATGTAGCTGCAGCATTCCCGGAGGGCGGCCACGTCGTAGTAGATAGCCTGGGCCGGGCCGATCTGGGGGATGTGGATCTTGAAGCAGCGGGCGTTGTGGAACTCGAATTCCCGGTCAGAGATTCGGGTGACGCCCTCTACTTTGGTCTCATCCATGCAGCCGTCGCCGTTGGCTTTGCAGGCTACGTGATAGCGGATATGCGGGTTGTTCTGATGGTACTCGGTCAGCTTGTATACAAAGGTTTCGTAGCCGCCGTATGCTCCCAGGCTTTTGGCGCCCACCAGAAATACATGCTGTACCTGATTTTCCTGTTTCATAATGCTCCTCGTTTTTTCCCACGACAAAAGCCTGCATACAGCTTTTCTCGCTGTATACAGGCTTCTTTTGTCTCTTTGTTTTTTATTCTTTTCGAATGATTTCCAGCCCCACCGCAATTTCGCGGGGCTCGCCCAGGACGTCGATGGTCAGCCAGGCCAGGCGCTTGTGGCGGTCGATGCGGCGGATGCGGCTCTCCATTCCTTGCAGGGGGCCTTCGGTGACGATGATTTTGTCGCCCTTGAGATAGCCCTCGGAGAAGTCCATAAGCCATTTCCCATGTTGGGCCTGTGTATGAGGCGCCGCCAGGCGGCGGACGGTTTCAATATCATTCGCGGTCATGGCGGTCCATTTTTCGCCGGTGCCGAGGATGCGGGTCATGCGGGGAATCCGTTTCAGGGCCTGGTAGAGCTCCTCCGGGTTCTCGCTGATGACAAACAGATAACCGGGAAAGAGCAGCTCTTCGCTGATCTGCCATTTTCCCCGGTATTTTTTCTTGCGTACAGAGCGCGGCGCGAATACTTCCTCAAAATACTCCTGGATTCGGTAACTTCGAATCTCCTCGATGAGCCGATCTTCGCGTCCTGTTGGTACCTGCAGGACGTACCACATGACTGATTTCCTCCTTTTTTTGGGTAGGCTTCGCCGTTCCGCTTATGAAATATAAGCAGACTCCGCTTGATGCTCTGATCTTTTTTCTCCTCCAACGCGGCAAAGCGACGATTGACCTCAAAAAAATGCTTTTTTATCTAATATATCTTAACACAGTTCCTTTCAAAGGTAAACCTGATTTTGTTTTTTCCGCTTTTTTACTAATGTGCCGTAAATTTTTCGGTGGAAACCCTTAAACCACGTGATCTTTTCTCGCAATCAGCACTAAAATATGGTAAAATTATAAAACATTCGCTATAGTTCAGTTATTTACGGTTATGAGGAGATTTTATTATGTTGGAAACCATCGAACGCATCAACAGCGCCGTCAATGGCTTTGTCTGGGGAATCCCGGCTATGGTCTGTATCATCGGCGTCGGTCTGTATCTGACCATTCGAACCCACGGCATTCAGTTTCGCAAGTTTGGCTATACCTTTAAGGTGACTTTGGGGAAGCTTTTTCATAAGAAGGGAGCCGCCGAGGGCGCAGTGACGCCGTTCCAGGCGGTCTGTACGGCTCTGGCCTCCACGGTCGGCACCGGCAATATCGCAGGCGTAGCGGGCGCCATCGCTCTCGGCGGTCCGGGCGCGGTGTTCTGGATGTGGTGCTCGGCCCTGCTCGGCATGTGTACGAAGTTTTCCGAGGTGACACTGGCTGTACATTTCCGCGAGAAAAACGAGAAGGGCGACTGGGTCGGCGGTCCCATGTATTATATTAAAAATGGTCTCGGACCTAAGTTCAAATGGTTGGCCTGCATCTATGCGGTGCTGGGCGTATTGACCGTCTTCGGTACCGGCAACGCCACCCAGGTCAATACGATTACCACGGCCATCGACACGGCGGTGCTCAGCTATGCTTCTGCTTCGGATCAGTTTATTCATACGATGAATCTGATCATCGGTATCGTTATCGCCGTTGTGGTCGCGATGATTCTGCTGGGCGGCATCAAGCGGATCGGCCAGGTGACGGAGAAGCTGGTTCCGTTTATGGCCCTGTTTTATATTGTTCTTGCCATCGGCGTTATCGCGCTGAATATTCAGCGCGTACCCGCTGTCTTTGCTTCGATTTTCGAGGGCGCATTTACTCCCTCTGCCGTGACCGGCGGCGCGGTCGGTACCTTTTTCCTGAGTATGAAAAATGGCGTATCCCGTGGTATCTTCTCCAATGAGGCCGGCCTCGGTACCGGTTCCATCGCACATGCGGCGGCGGATACCCGTATGGCGGTGAACCAGGGTTATTTCGGTATCTTTGAGGTATTTACGGATACGATTATTATCTGTACCATGACGGCTCTCGTTATTCTGTGCAGCGGCGTGCCGGTGAACTTTGGCGCGGCTGCGGGCGCGGCGCTGACCATCAGCGGATTTACTTCCACCTATGGCAGCTGGGTTTCCATCTTTACGGCGGTGGCTCTTTGCTGTTTCGCTCTGTCTACGATTATCGGCTGGGGCCTCTATGGCACACGCTGCATCGAGTTTCTGTTTGGCTCTAAGGTCAATAAACCTTTTATGGTGGTTTACTCTGCCGTAGCGATTCTCGGTGCGACCGTGGATCTGGGCCTGCTGTGGGGCGTGGCAGATACCTTCAATGGCCTGATGTCCATTCCGAACCTGATTGCCCTGTTTCTGCTTGGCGGAACCATGGTGAAGCTGACGCGGCATCCGGATGCGATTTAATTTAGTTCAACCTACGAAAAGAGGCCAGGATTTATGCTCCCTGACCTCTTTTCATATGTAAAAGATTTTCTTCAAATATTTTAGCACTCATACATAATTCTGTAACTTTATTCCAATTTCTACATACCTCATTGGCAAATTCTTTGAATATAATGGTACTCTTTTTCTCTTTTCTTACCCGAATATCATGATAATATTTCTTCTTTGCAATGACATTTTCCCATGGATTTTTTATTTCTTCTACTTTTTCCATTTCGTCGTATGCTGCCACAATCCAGGCTTCTGTACTATCACAAGGAATGACCGTACATGTATCTTCCATATTGACCAGGCATTTTTCAATCAAATTTTCCAAATGCTTTCTGTATCCCTCTGCACATTCACTGTGATTTGCACACGGAAGAACTATCGGACACTGTTCTCTAACCGTCTTTTCTTCATCACATTTTATCGGATTTTCGATATATTTTTTATCACACAGAGTTGATTCACACCAACAATGTGCGATCTTCTCCTTTCGTGACACATCGCCGTCCATTTGTACAATCAACAAATCCAACCCAGGGGATATCTCTTTCATCAATTTTTCTTTTTGTTCCGCATTATCTGTGCACCATTTCCATACACCTTTCCATCCGTTTCCATATCTTCCGCACAAATCCTGTTCCGGCTGTAACGCATTGAAATGATTCTCTTCTTTTGTAATATGATCTGTAATTGCTTTTAATAAAATATAATCGGTTGGTCCCTCACATACAATTCCTATATTCATATTAACTCCGGAACTCCTCCAAGTCTTCCATTGATCCACAATCTGGACAAGGACTGACCTTCTTTCATCAGTTCCTGTGATACCGTAATTCGTCTAATCTCCGCATGTCCATATTTATCCCTGTCTACAGCAAACAATCTGATATCATCATTTTCCAAATCCAATCCGTCCAGAACCAACGGATTGTGTGTCGTTAGAAATACGTATTTATCATTTTCCAATATCTTCTGACAAAATACCTGTACTAATTTCTTTGCCAGTCTGGGATTTAATGCATGATCAAAACTGTCTACAGCAAACACGGCCGGTCCCTTGGGATGCATTGCCAGGCAAAGCATAAATAAAACATATAAGGCTCCTTCACTTGCATCATATCCTGTGAATTTTGCGGTATCTTTCAAAAAATTATCTGTAAATTCTATAATCTGGCGAGTCATCGGAACGCTCGGATTAATACGTGTTTTTGTAGGCACATTTATTGAAATATCCGCAGCCCAGTCAATTAATTCCAGAACATCCTCCATATATAAAGACCCCATCATGGTATCTCCGTCTTCTACATGAATGATATCCTCTAATGCCTCTGCCAGTCTTCCTCCATTTAAACCAAGTGGTGCCATTTGATTCGGATCTGCCACTGTTCCACGTAAAGTCAATGTATTGGGCTGAAAAATTCCGTAACTTTCAAAATATTTTGCTATTTTTCTTCCCTTTTCCACCTCCGGCTCAGGCTTATCTTCCAATAAAAAGAATCCTATATGGCTATTACTCTGATTTTGAGACGCATTGCTGCGCCCCCATTTCTTTTCTCCATTATACCAGAGTGCTTCTGAATGGTATTTCCAATAATCTTCATCTGCATCCCTGGGCGGTGCCAAATGCACATCATACTTAAAATGTTCCTCTCCCGGAACATCCTCCCATTCGAGTGATAAAGTTATATTTGCTTTAATCCGTTCCACATCTTTAAATCTGGATTTATACATGGATGCAGCACTAAGCCGGACGCCTTTTCTTTGCAGACTGTTATCATTTACGCGATCTGTCATTGCTGCGCTGAGCAAACCCATTGCTTCCAAAATGGTTGTCTTTCCAGCTCCATTTGCTCCTATAAAAACATTTACTTTCCCCGGCTCAAAGGATGCATCATATAATGATTTGAAATTTCTAAAAGAAACCCTTTTTAGCTTCATAACACCACCACTCCTTTGGCATTAAGTATAGCATAGAACCCTGATTAAATATAGCTGTTTTTCCGCTTTTATACATATCTATTCTTTCTTTTCCGCCATTTTTTTCGCTGTCTGGTACACTTCATGATACGACTTCCCCGTCTCCCGCGCGACGCGCTTCACGTCCTCATATTCGGGATAGCATTTTTCGGCGCCGTCGGGCTGTTCGCAGGCTTTGATGCGGACAGTACCGCCGGGAACCCGGGCTTCGAAGAAGCGGCGGGGCAGGGCGGTGCGCTCTACGCGGTAGCGGCGGACGCCGATGGTGGTGGTCTCCCGGAAGAGGATGGCGTCCAGGGCGCGGATCTGGTCTTCGGCGCAGAGAACGGACAGCTGGTAGGCCGGGCGGTTTTTCTTCATGAAAATGGGGGTGAACCAGACGTCCCGTGCTCCGGCTTCGAAGAGGAGATCCATAGTGTAGCCCAGGATTTCTCCGGCGCAGTCGTCGATGTTGCTTTCCAGGATCCAAAGCTCTCCGGCGGGGACTTCTTCGATGAGCATGGCGCGGAGGGTTCTGGGTTCGCGGGTGTTGTTCTCCAAGTTTACATAAGTTGTTCCGGTGCCAACCTTTTTTACTACAAAACGCTCCGGGCAAGCGCCCTCGGCGCGGGCTGCGATGGCCAATCCCAGGGCATCGGTGGGGCCTTTGTCGGACCAGACGGGAGAGGCAGTGATTTTTTCTATCTGTAATTTCTCAAGAAGGAGGTCTATCTGGGGAAGGAGTTCTTCCTGTATGGTTCCCTGCTCCTTACTTTGTCTTTCTATATCCTGTTTTCTTCTTTCCTTTGAAAATCTGATTTCCGTATGCTCCCTTTCTTTTGGAAAGCTTATACGGTCTTTTTCTTCTGTTTCCAGGGCTTCCGCCAGATCTTTCAGCGCCCCCAGCACCATTTCCCCGGTGATTCCCTCGTAGCACTCCAGATATAGTGTATTCTTACTCATGGTCGGTCTCCTCCCCATATTGTTTACATAACTCGATGAAGGTGTTCATATTGCCGGTCAGATATTTACTCTTATGATAAATGATGTTCAGGTTCCGTTCCATGGGTTCGGTCAACGGAACCTGCTCTACGACGCCCTCTTCAATGGCCCGTTCGACCAACAGATAGGGCAATACAGCCACCCCCAGCCCTTCGGCCACCCCCTGAACGATGGCCTGAGTGCTGACACTCTCCATGACCGGATGGACAGCCTGCTGCCGCAGCGCAAAGGCCGCGTCCAGGATTTCCCGGCCTGCGCTGCCCTTTTCCCGCATGAGGAAGGGATGTTCCGCCAATTGCTCCAGGGTTACTTTCTTCCAGCGGCCAAGCGCATGCCCGGGCGGCAGGATGACGGACAGTGCGTCCCGCATAAAGGGCACGGCGCAGATATCCTCATGCTCGGGCTGATTTTCGATAAGACCGATGTCGATGGCATTGTCCAGCACCCGACGCTCGATGAGGGAGGAATTGTTGATCTCTGCTTCCGTCCGCACCTCCGGAAACTGCTCCTGAAAACGGTGCAGCAGCTCCGGCAGGATGTGGGTGCCGATGGTGATGCTGGTGCCGATGCGCAGGGTACCGATGCGGTCCCAGTTTTTGATGCGGGTCTCCATCTCGTCAAAGAGGGACGCAATGTGCAGGGCGTAGCCGTAGAATTCCCGCCCGGCCTCGGTGGGCAGAATCCGCCGTCCCCGCCGCTCGAAGAGCCGCACACCGTAATATTCCTCCAGCTCCTTTACCGCCAGGCTCACCGACGGCTGGGCCAGATGCAGCTCCTCCGCCGCCCGGGTGATGTTGCTGTGCTGAAAGACGGCCACGTAAATTTTCATATGTCGCAGTGTCATGGCTTTCGTTCCTTTATAATAAATTTATTATGATAATTATAAAATAATACTATTTTACATATAAGTCAAGAATCCTTATACTGGTTGCGTAGGAGGGTTTTTCAATGAATAATAAAAAGAAGGTTTTATGGAAAATATTTATCTCGACGCTCTACCTGAGCGCCTTTACCTTCGGCGGCGGTTATGTCATCGTGACGCTGATGAAGAAAAAATTTGTGGATGAATATCACTGGATCGAGGAAGATGAGATGCTGGATCTGGTGGCCATCGCCCAGTCATCGCCGGGCGCTATCGCGGTAAACGGAGCCATCGTGGTGGGCTTTAAGCTGGCGGGACTGCCCGGTACGCTGGTGGCGATTCTGGGGACGATTATTCCGCCATTCCTGATTATCTCGGTGATCTCGATCTTCTATGCGGCGTTCCGCGATAATTTTGTCATCAGCCGACTGCTCCTGGGGATGCAAGCGGGCGTAGGCGCAGTCATCGCTTCCGTGGTCTATGATATGGGCTCTGGCATCGTACACAGTAAAAATATTGTGTCCATCCTGATTATGCTGGCAGCTTTTATCGCGTCCTGTGTGTACGGCATCAATGTCATCTATATTATTTTGGCCTGCGGGACGCTGGGGACGGTACGGACGCTGGCGAAAAATCGGAACAGCTGAGCTGATACCTCGCATACTCCTCATGACAGACAGTCCTGACTTTTGGAAAATGATTTATAAATAGAAAGAGGTTATTGGAATGATTTTACTGGAATTATTTTTAAGCTTTCTGCAGATCGGAGCCTTCAGCTTCGGCGGCGGCTATGCGGCCATGCCGCTGATTCAGGCTCAGGTGGTCATCAAATACGGCTGGCTCACCATGGAAGAATTCACGAACCTGATCACCATCGCGGAAATGACGCCCGGCCCCATCGCAGTCAATTCAGCTACCTTCGTGGGTACGAAAATCGCCGGGGTGCCGGGAGCGCTGGTGGCCACCATGGGCTGTATCCTGCCCTCCTGTATCATCGTGACGCTGATTGCTTCACTCTATCTGAAATATCGGAACCTGTCCCTGATGCAGGGAATCCTGGGGTCGCTCCGGCCTGCGGTAGTGGCCATGATTGCATCGGCTGGGATCTCGATTCTGATTACGGCGTTCTGGGGTAGCAGCGCCGCCATCGCGCTGGCGGATACCAACTGGGATTTGGTGGTGATCTTCATTCTCTGCATCGTGTTATTGCAGAAATGTAAGATGAATCCGATTCTGGTAATGGTGCTGGCGGGCGTAATGAAGGTGGTTGTAGATGTGGTAGTAGGGTTTCTGTAGAAAAGACACGGGAAATTTCCCGTGTCTTTTCTATTTCTCTTCGATCAGCATCGCCCGCAATATATTCGTATTCTGATACTCCCGCTTCCCCGCACCCATGCCGACTTTTTTCACGCAGTAAGCAGCCGGGATCTGTCCCTCGGATAATGCCGCAATCGCGGCGCCGGTCGGGGTAACCATTTCGCCCTCCTGCTCGATCTGGTGGAAGGTCAGGTGATGGGCCGCCGCAATCTCCAACACCGCCGGAACCGGCACTGGCAGTACGCCGTGCTGACAGCGGATGTGGCCGCAGCCCTCGGTCAATTCGGAAACGACCACTTTATCCACATTTAACTCGTCCAGGCAGGCTGCCGTACCCACAATATCCACAATGGAATCCACAGCGCCCACCTCGTGGAAATGTACCTCGTCCACCGGATGACCATGGACCTTTGCCTCAGCCTCGGCTACGGTACGGAACATCTGCAGGGACAGAGCCTTGACACGGGGCTTCAGGTCGGATTCCAGAAGCATCTTTTCGATGTCGGCCCAGCTGCGATGGACATGGGGATGCATGTGGGAATGTTCATGTGTATGCGCCGGTACCTCATGTTCTAGGATCACGTCAAAATCGCTAACCAGCAGTCCGCTCTTCATCACTTTTTTAATCTGTATATCATAGCCGTCCACCGGCAGCTTTGCAAGCTCCGCCCGCAGGTTCTCCTCGGTCGCGCCCAGATCCAGCAGGGCTGCCACGGTCATGTCGCCGCTGATGCCGGAGCGGCACTCCAGATATAAGGTATTGCCATTACTCATCTTTTTCTTCCTCCACTACCTCTTCACTGAGATGTCTGCCGCCGCAGGCCAGCCGGTTGATCTGGGTTGCCACATAAGCCGCCCCGTAACCATTGTCGATATTCACGGTGGTAATGCCGTTGGCGCAGGAATTCAGCATGGTTAAAAGGGCCGACAGGCCGCCGAAGTTCGCGCCATATCCCACTGAAGTCGGCACTGCGATGACCGGCACGTCCACCAGGCCCGCCACCACGCCTGCCAGCGCGCCCTCCATACCGGCTACCGCAATGACGCAGCTGGCGCCCCGGAAGGCCTTCATATTCGAAAGCAGGCGGTGGATACCGGCCACGCCCACGTCATAAAGCCGCGTCACATTGGTACCGAAGAATTCCGCCACCTGGGCCGCTTCCTCCGCCACCGGCACATCCGCCGTACCGCCGGTACAGACCACGATGCGGCCTATCCGCTTCCTGTCCCGCTTCTCCACCTTCAACACCCGGGATACCTCGTCCCAGACTGCCTCCGGAATCGCCTCTTTCACCGCCTCATACTGCTCCCGGCTGGCCCGGGTGCCCAGCACGTCGATGCCCTCCGCCGTCAGCGTCTGATAAATCTTTACCAGATGGGGCGTCGCCTTTCCCTGGCAGTACACCACTTCCTCGAAGCCCTGCCGCACCTTCCGGTGATGATCCAGCTTGGCGAAGCCCAGATCCTCGTAGGGGAGGTTCTTCAACTCGGCTTCGGCCTGTTCTATCGATATTTCATTATTTTTTATCTGAGTTAAAAGCTTTGCTACGTCCATGTGTCAGCACCTCGGTCTGTCGGTTCAATTGGTCAGATCTATTGATATTATAAATAGTTCCCGGAATAATAACAAGGGGGATTCATGCAAGCTTATGCCATCTTCTCAGAGTTTCTTTATCGGTCTGTGCTTTGATTCGGTTTTTGAGTTCTTCTGATACCTCACCGCAGTCTTCCAACAGTTCCAGGATATCCTGAACTGCGCGATTCTGATCTGCTTCTTCCCGCTCATAGTAAATAATATCATCCAACCTCATAAATTCTTCTCTCACCTCCGGTAATACCTTTGCCTTTTTAACGTGTTCGTGTATCCTCTGTAATCTTTCACTTCTGGCGTTGGTCTCTGTACTGTTCTGAAAGTATTGGAGCAATTCTCGAATGGCAGGACTTCCGCCTTTCTTCCCCGTTGTATTAAAATAAATATACCGCAATCCGTCTTTATATTCAAATCCCGGCACCTCCAGACATTGATTTATAATCTGGTACATCATGTAATTCTCTCCGAATGGATCATACGGTAAAATTGTAATAATATACAGGTTGGGTAATTTTGTAAAATCACGTTCCCCGCTCTCCATATATCGACTATCAATCTTTGCCTGATAAAAACGATTTGCCTTCTGAGCATTTACATGAATCTTGCCTACCTCTCGCTCCAAAAGCGTAGACAGTACCAAACGACAAAATTCCTCGCCACCTTCTCTATTTTTCTACAAAATCCGCCTTATTCATAGGGTTTATTACTCTTTTCTATCCGTAGGAATTTACCAGCTGTAATTTCTTATGGTTGCTTCATGAAAAAGGACACCTCCTGGATGGGAAGTGTCCTTTCTTTATCTCTCAGCTTTTATACCAGCTTCTCTGTATACACCTTAATCTTCGGCTCCGTGCCCGACGGGCGGATTACTGCTTCGCTGCCGTCTTCCATCCACATCTGGAGGACGTTGGAGGCCGGGAGGCCGTCGACGCCGTCTTTATAATCTTTATAGCGCACTACTTTGGAGCCCCCAAACTTCATGCCCTCCGGGCTGTTCAGGCCCTCGCGGATCTGGGCCATGCGCTTGTCGGCTTCGGCGCCGTTGAATTCATAGGTTTTGAGAGTTGTCTCATAGTGTCCGTACTTGGCGTACAGGTCATCCAGGGCATCCCAGACCGTCTTGCCCTCGGCCTTGTAGGTATCGGCCATCTCACAGAACATCATGGCTGCGCCTACGGCGTCTTTATCGCGTACATAGCTGCCGATGAGGTAGCCGCAGCTCTCCTCGAAGCCGAAGACGTAGCGGTCTTCCTCTCCTGCCTGTTCCAGCTTGCCGATCTGCTCGCCAATCCATTTGAAGCCGGTCAGGGTCTGGATGACTTCCACACCGTAGGCTTCCGCGATACGGTCGACCATGGAGGTACTTACGATGGTGCGGACAGTCACCGGATGCTCCGGCAGGGTTCCTGCTGCCTTTCTGCAGCGCAGGATGTACTCCAGCAAAAGAATGCCCACTTCATTTCCGTTCAGGCGCTCATATTTATCGCCCTTCTTCGCCACCACGCCCAGACGGTCGCTGTCCGGATCCGTAGCAATCAGCAGATCCGCGCCGGTCTTCTCACACCACTCCAGGCCAATCTTCAGGGCGTCCAGAGACTCCGGATTCGGGTAGGGGCAGGTGGGGAAGTCGCCATTGGGCTTTGCCTGCTCGGTGACGATCTGCAGATCTTTGATACCGATGTATTTCAGGATACTGGTGACCGGAATCAGGCCTGCGCCGTACAACGGCGTGTAGACTACCTTCAGGCCGGAGGTCAGCTCCTTCTTCGTCCGCTTGCGGATGATAGCCGCCAGGAACGCTTTCAGGGTCTTCTCGTCGATCAGGACGATCTGTCCGTCCTCCACGTACTCTTCGAAGGTCTTGCCGCCCCGGGCCTGGCTCTTATCTGCTGCCCAGATATGCTGCTGAATCCGGTCCGCCGCCTCGTTGGTCACCTGGCAACCGTCGGAACCATATACCTTGTAGCCGTTGTATTCCCGTGGGTTATGGCTTGCGGTCACCACGATGCCCACGGTTGTCTTCAGATGGCGCACTGCGAAGGAAAGGGTCGGGGTCGGCATCAGCTTCGGGTAAATGTATGCCTTGCAGCCCTGCATGGCCAGCACCCGGGCCGCCTCGCGGGCGAACTCCTCCGAATGGTTCCGGCTGTCGTAGGCCAGCGCTGCGCTTGGGTTGCCGCTCTGCTCCTTCGCATAAGCCGCTACGCCCAGGGTCGCTTCCTGAATGGTCTCCAGATTCATATGGTCCGGTCCCGGTCCCATGGTGGCGCGCAATCCGCCTGTTCCAAATTTCAGATTCATATTCTTACCTCACTTTCGCTCCGCGGTTGAGCGGAGAAGCTGTAATGTTCCGATGATTTGATAGTCTCCTGTCTCCTTGGGAAGGTAAATGCTGTCTCCGGCCTTCAGGGACATTTCCCCAAAGCGGGTCTTCAGAACGCCCTCGCCCTCCAGAATCAGAAGCGATTGAAAGCCTCCGGCGGTATCGTCGGTCACACTTTCGCTTATCTCATATAATTGTACCACAAAATACGGACATTGCACTAATAAAGTTCTGGAATATCCATTTTTCCGAATACGGGGACCCATGGGACGGTGTCCGGCCAGGGGCGGCATGAAGCCTGCCACCAGGGCGGCTTTCTCAATGTGGAGGGGGCGCTTTTCATGGTTGGCATTTTCCCGGTTGTAGTCGTAGACCCGGTAGGTTACATCGGAGCTCTGCTGAATCTCCGCCACGGTGATACCGGCGCCGATGGCGTGGAGGAGGCCCGCCGGGATGTAAAAGACGTCGCCCTTCTTCACAGGCATTTTCCGGCAGACCTCCAGAATGGTCTGGTTCTGGATGCGCTTGCGGAATTCGTCCTCGGATATCTTGTGCTTCAGGCCATAATACAGGTATGCGCCCGGCTCACAGTCCAGCACATACCACATCTCGGTTTTGCCACTTTTATGTTCCTTTTCCTCGGCAAATGCATTACCCGGGTGCACCTGTACGGACAGGGCCTCCCGGGCTTTGATGATTTTAATGAGCAGGGGAACGTCCTCCAGTCCCTCGTTGAACCAGGAAAGCATCCAGTCTTCGGTACCCCAGATGTAGGTTTTTCGGATAGGCGTTAATTTCTGCGGCTGTGCGGGCTGCATGCGTGGCGTCCCCCTTTCTGCGTTGTGCTTTTAATTCCAGTTTTTTACATTTTCTTTTATCGCTGCGCGAAATCGCCTGTCGCATAATGCCCGCAAAACCACTCGTAAGTCTGGCGCAGTCCTGTCTCCAGATCGATCTTCGGCTCCCAGCCGGTGGCTTTGATGCGGCTGATATCGGTGAGCTTTCTGGGCGTTCCGTCGGGCTTCGTCGGATCCAGGACAATCTCGCCCTCATATCCGGTCACCTTCTTCACCAGCTCGGCCAGCTCGCGGATGGTCACTTCCTGACCGTAGCCCACGTTGAAGAAGTCATCGCCATCGTAGTGATCCATCAGATACAGGCAGGCGTCTGCCAGGTCGTCCACGTTCAGGAACTCCCGCAAGGGCTTGCCGCTGCCCCAGACGGTGACGGTGGGGGCCTGGTTGATTTTTGCCTCATGGAACTTGCGGATCAGGGCCGGAAGTACATGGGAATTCTCCAAGGCGAAGTTGTCGTTGATGCCGTAGAGATTGCAGGGCATGACGCTGATGTAGTGAGTGCCGTACTGACGGTTGTAGAAGGCGCACATTTTCAGGCCTGCAATTTTCGCCAGGGCATAGGCTTCGTTGGTCTTCTCCAGATAGCCGCTTAACAGGTACTCCTCCTTAATCGGCTGCGGGCAATCTCTGGGGTAGATGCAGGAGCTTCCCAGGAACAGCAGCTTCTGCACCTGATTTTTATAAGCCGCGTCGATAACGTTGGTTTCGATCTGCAGATTTTTCATGATGAAATCCGCCGGGTAGGTATCGTTGGCGTGGATGCCTCCCACTTTGGCTGCGGCCAAAATCACGTAGTCTGGCTTTTCCTCGGCGAAGAAGGCCTCTACATCGGCCTGACGGGTCAGGTCCAGCTCGGCGTGGGTTCTCGTTACAATATTTTTAAATCCGGCTCTCTGAAGACAGCGCACCAGTCCGCTGCCTACCAGGCCGCGGTGGCCTGCCACGTAGATTTTTTTGTTGCGGTCGAGGGGCTCGACTGCCTGAGTTTCTTTTATTTCTGTCATGATATTCCCTGCTTTCTTCTTACACTTTTACGAATCTTACTGTCTTTATCTTTTCTGTTTATTTTACATTCCTGATATGGGCCGCTTTCTGACAGTTGCTTTTCCTTTTATTTCAACACGCCCGCCGTCGCCGACCTCTTCACCAGCTCCATATCATGCTCAGTCATGATTTTCACCAGCTCGTCAAAGGAAGTCTTCCGCGGATTCCAGCCCAGAGTCTCACGCGCCTTGGTTGGGTCACCCAGCAGCAGATCTACCTCCGCCGGACGGAAGAACTCGGGAGATACCTCCACCAGCACCCGGCCCGTAGCCATGTCGATGCCCTTCTCGTCCACGCCCTCGCCTTCCCAGCGAAGCTGTACGCCCGCATGGGCAAAAGCCGCCTCCGTGAACTCGCGGACGGTTCTTGTCTCTCCGGTGGCAATGACGAAATCCTCCGGGGTATCGTGCTGAAGAATCAGCCACATACATTCCACATAATCCTTTGCGTAGCCCCAGTCGCGCTTGGCATTCAAGTTGCCCAGGTACAGCTTCTCCTGACGGCCCGCCAGGATATTGGCTACCGCCAGGGTGATCTTTCTGGTTACGAAGGTCTCTCCCCGACGCTCGGATTCATGGTTGAAGAGAATACCATTTACCGCGAACATGCCGTAGGCCTCCCGGTAATGCTTCGTGATCCAGTAGCCATACATCTTTGCCACCGCGTAAGGGGAACGGGGGTGGAACGGGGTGGTCTCTTTCTGGGGAATCTCCTCCACCTTGCCGAACAGCTCGGAAGTAGACGCCTGGTAAATGCGGGTGGTCTTCGCAAGACCCGCGATGCGAACTGCCTCCAGCACCCGCAGCACACCGATGCCGTCCGCGTTGGCTGTGTATTCCGGCTCCTCGAAAGAAACTGCCACATGGGACTGGGCCGCCAGGTTATAGATTTCGTCCGGCTTGATTTCCAGCATCAGGCGCACCAGATTCATGGAGTCTGCCATGTCGCCGTAGACCAGATGCAGGCCGTCACCTTTCGCTTCCCGCTCCTTTAAAAGGTGCTCGATACGTTCCGCAGTGTTAGTAGAGCCCCGGCGGAATAAGCCGTATACCTCATAGCCCTTCTCCAGCAGAAGCTCCGCCAGATAGGAGCCGTCCTGTCCTGTAATTCCTGTGATTAACGCTGTCTTTTTCATCTTCGTTCTCCTCATTTTTCTGCACCTTCCGCTGCAAAGCCTCCGGCTGTACTGATCGTTACAAAATATGGCTCAGTTCTATCTCATCCCAATGGAATGTGATTCGATTGATATCCTCATTTCCACTGCTGGTTCCCACATGAATCTCAATGTACTCGAAATCATGGAATGCTTTGACCGCGTGCCGCTGATTCTTGCGGATACAGACGGCCTTTCCCTGGCTTAAGGGAATCTTCGTGCCCTCCAGAATTAATTCTCCGGTACCCCGAAGAACCGTCCAGATCTCATCCCGGTGCTCATGGTAGTGATAACTGGATGTCATTCCATCGTAAATGCAGATTTTCCGGGTTAAAGTTGTCTGGCCCTGGCTCTCGGTATCATCCAGGGTCTCCAGGGTGCCCCAGCGGCGCTCCTCAAACATGGGCTTCGTATCAAAGGCTGACGCAACGGCCTTCACATTGGCGGTCTGGCTTTTATCCGCTACCAGAATGCCGTCCTGGGCGGCCACCACCACCAGATCCCGGGTTCCCATGACCGCCACAGGCATTTTCAGTTCGTTGATGACCTGAGTATTCTCGCAGGTGTCGTCCATGACTACATTTCCGATGGTGTCGGTGCTCATCTGATCTGCCAGGGCGTCCCAGGTTCCCAGATCTTTCCAGTACCCGTCGAATTCTACAGCGGCCAGGTGATCCGCTTTTTCCAGCACCTCGTAATCGAAGCTGATTTTCGGCAGGCTTTCATAGGCGGCGCAGAGGGCATCGTAATCCTCCGGTACGCCGTACTTCTTCGTGCGCTCCAGGATATCCCCGATTTTCACGCAGAATACGCCGCAGTTCCACAATGCGCCCTCTTTCAGCAGGGCCTCAGCCTTTTCCTCGTCCGGCTTCTCCGCAAAGCCCCGGACTTCGAACCAGCCGTCCTTCCTTGCTCCCGGCAGGATATAGCCGTATTTGCTGGCCGGGTAGCTGGGAGCCGCGCCCATCAGCCCCACCTCCGCGCCGGATTCCCGCATAACGGCTTCCAGCTTCTTCACAGTCTCAAAATAGCTGCCCTCGGTGTAGGGATCCACCGGCATAATCGCCGCATAATCTTCCCGCGTCGCTCCGTTTTTCAGAAGCCAGGCGCAGGAGAGCAGCACAGCGGCAAAGGTATCCCGGCGCCCCGGCTCCACCGCGATCTGCGCCTCTTTCACCTGACTTTTGATCAGCTCCACCTGCTCCCGGCCTGCCGTGATGACAGCCTGTCCGGCGATTCCGGCTTCGTCCAGCTGCTCCCAGACTCTCTGGAGCATAGAGCAGTGTTCCATGGAATTATTCTCTTTATTGACCACCTTCAGGTACTGCTTGGGCCGCGCGTCGTTGGACAGGGGCCAAAGCCGTTTTCCGGAGCCTCCGGACAGTAATACGTAGTACATACAGCTTCTCCTTTGCCAGATTACACTCTCACGCTTTCTTGCATTCCTGCTTCGAAAGCATCTAAATATGTATTATTTTGTCTACATCTCTTCATATCTTTTTCTTGCTTTTGCTAGTATATACCTGTATATTATACTTAACAAGTGAGGATATTGCCGTAAATAGGTATTTTATTGCTGTTTGCTGTTCCCCGTTCAGGAGGTCATTTCCCATGAAAAACTATTTTGATAAATTCCCGGATTCCTACCTGGAAAGCTCCCGGCGGCGGATTCAGACGCCCAGCGCCTTCGCCCGCTCGGCCTTTTTCTATGTGCAGGAAACCGGTTACCTGAAGCTTCGCGAAAGCCACGTGGCCAGCCGTAAGAATCTGGAATCCTATCTGGTGGTGCTGGTACTCTCCGGCAGCGGCGTGCTCATGTATGACGGTACGATTTATGAGCTGCATAAGGGCTCCTGTTTTTTCATCGACTGCATGGTGCCCTATTATCACCAGAGCAGTGAGACCGATCCCTGGGAGCTCATCTGGGTGCATTTTAACGGCTCCTCCTCCCGGGAATATTATCAGTATTTCGCGGCCAACAGCGCGCCCGCCTTTCTGCCGTCAGATTTTGATACGCTCCGGCAGAAGCTGGATGGACTTCTGGAGTTGAATGAAAATTCCGATTTTCAGACGGAGATCAATTCAGCCCGTCTAATTGTAGATATTCTGTCCATTTTATTGCAGGACATTACAGAATCCAGGGAAGAAAAATACCCGGGCCGCCTGAAGATGACCGAGGTAAAAAAATATCTGGATGAGCATTATACGGAAAAGTTCTCCCTGGACGAGCTTTCGGAGCGGTTCTTTATCAGTAAATATCATCTGTCCCGGGAATTTCACCAGTACTATGGAACCACGCTGAACCAGTATGTAATCTCCCGGCGGCTGACCCGGGCGAAAAAACTCCTACGCTTCTCTGTCCTGACTCTGGATGAGATTGCCCGCAGCTGCGGTTTCTATGACGCCAGCTATCTGAACCGCCAATTTAAAAACTCCGAGGGAATTACCGCCTCGGAGTTTCGAAAAAAATGGAAAAATTAATATTTCCTGTATGATTCTATTTATAAGTCAGCATCTGGGTTACGGAGTCATCCGCATTTTCCGCGTTAATCCAGTAGTAACCCGGCTCGATTACGGAAGCATTGTCCAGACTCGCAATGGAGCGGAGCGCGGATACGGCACAGGCATAGCCCATGCCAAAGGCGTCCTGACCCATAACGCCTGTCAATGTGCCGTCCTTCACAGCCTGCACCAGCTTGGCAGAGGTATCAAAGCCTGCGGCCAGTACGGTCTGTCCTTCCAGCGCAAACTTAGATACCACGGTGGCAAGCACACGGGTCACATTATCATTGGTTCCAAAGTATGCCTTCAGATCCGGGTGTTCTGCCATGACAGCTGCCACGATCTCCTCGGCGCTGCGTTCATCCTCGTTTACATAAGTCGTATCTATAATCTGTACATCCGGGTGATTCTGCTCGATTTCCTCCCGGAAGCCCTTCTCACGCTCGATACCGGTCTCGGTCTCGGAGCTGTGTACCAGAAGCGCTACCTCACCGGAATCTCCGATAGCTTCACAGAGTCTGTCTGCCGCTTCAGCAGCCGCCTTGTAATTATCGGTCTTGGTTTCCGTCTCAATCAGGGAATTCTGGATGCTGGAATCCACCGCAAACACCGGTACGCCGTTGGCCTCCGCCAGCTCCAGCTGGGTTTTGCCGGAATTCACGTCAACATAGCCCACAATCAGGGCGTCCGGGTTTTTGTCCAGCATCTGATCAATGATATCGATCTGCTCGGATACATTCTCCTTGGAAGGAGCATCGTAGGTCAGCTTCACTTTGGCGTTTCCTGTGTAACCCAGCGCTTCATTGATATCTGTCACCGCCTGCTCCGCGCCTGCTTTTACACGCTTCCAGAAGCCGCTTGCGGAATCCTTTCCAATCATAGAAATAGCAGTGCCTTCCGGCACCTCGATCCCTTCCACCGACAGATAATCAATGCCTTCCGCTTCGATCGCGAACAGCTCCCGGAAGTTTTCCGGCATAACCTGCTCGTCACCTTCGTTCTCTGTCTCCGCAGCGGTCTCCGTCTTTTCCTCCGGCTTCGCTGTCTCTTCTTTCGTTTCCTCGGTCTGCGCCGGAGCCTCCGGCTTTACCTCATCTGTTTTCTTCTCGCCACTCACCGCGCATCCGGTCAGCAGCCCTGCCACACACAACATTGCTACAAACTTTTTCATTTTCCATTCTCCTGTTCTTTCCGAAGACGTCTCCGTCTCTTTCTCCATAGGATAAATCCCCCCATGCTCGCTATGGCTGCTACTGCCGCCACGATCCACTGCCAGATTTCCTGTCCCATCCAGACATGATAATCTTCACTTACAATTTCCACGACTCTGGCGTGTTCCACACTTTTTCCGGCGATGTCATACATCTGTCCGATCAGTGCCGCTGTGGTTCCGCTCCACGTACCGTAAGCCGCATCCACATCCGCCTGCGTAGCCTTTCCCTTCATGGCCTGTCTGACCACTGCCCGGTAATCCGATGAATTGGTGTGCCAGCTCTGATTCAATGTCTCCATCTGCTTGGCAGCTTCCTGGCCGGGATTCCAGTCCAGGTTCGTCAGATTGACGCCCTGCGCCAGTTCGGAACCTTTGTACTGTCCCACCAGAATCCGATTCATATAAACCCGGTAGGTCACATCCGGATGAAGACCGGCTACCTGAAGGTTTTCCCAGCTTATCTCATCAACAATCTCAAAATACTGACTCGCCTCGTTAAATTCATAGGTCACTGCCATCGGAATACTGTGTGGCTGATAGCGGAAGGACACATAGCGGTCTCCCTTTCGCTTCAGCTTCGCCACAGTGGCATTGCGGGTCACTGCCGTCTCATCCTCACCCACTTCCACGGACGCCACCTCCTTATCCGCTCCCTGCTGGTACAGGAAGAAAAAGCCGGCGATCGTATTTCCCATGGCATTGGGATGCACATTGTCCGTGACTGTCAGCGTGTCATCCGGGATGCGCCCCTGCACGATCTCTGTCACCCAGAGCATCGGCGTATGCAAATCAATATAGTGAGTTCCCAGCTCGTCCGCCAGAATCTTCAGTTCTCCGGTATATTCACTCAGCAAATCATCGGTGTCATCCTTCTGCTTACCATTTTCATCATAATTGGAGCTTCGGGTCTGGTCGTAAGGCGTAGGCGCCACCAGAATAATCTGATCGTTGGTAATTCCCCGGTCATTCAGCAGCTCAATCAGCTGGTTAATACTCTGAATATACCGCTTGGCCGACCAGTTATGCAAGGCCTCGTTCATACCGAACATAATGACTGCCTTATTGATCCCGTCAATGGCCTTATCTGTCACCACCGCGCTGTCACTGTACAGACGGACCGCATCTGCCGCCATATAGGAAGCTGTTCCCAGATTCCGGAATTCCAGCTTCCAGTCCGGATGCCGTGTAATATAATAATTGTAAATAAATTCCTGATAACTGATGCCTGTATATTCCACCTGGGTAATGCTGTCGCCGATAAAGCCGACTACATCGCCATCTTCAAACATACACTCATCTTTCTCCGGCATTACCTGCGCCAGCTCTTTCTCCAGCTCCGGATCGCCTTCTGAAGCCAGCGCTTCGCTGCCCGGAAGCAGAACGGCCGCGCAAAGTATTGCGGACAGACATTTTTTCCATTTTTTCATAATGTCCCCATTTCTTCTTATAACACGCAGTAAAGTATAACTTAAAAAGGGATATGCCGCAAGGCATATCCCTGAAAATACCGAAAATATTAAGATTTTTTCACACTTTTAACACACTTTAGTTAATGACTACGCCCTTCTGAAGCATCACATTCGCGTAAACCGCGCTCTCGCCTGTGGCAATGATCGCATAGGCTTTCTTTGCCTCTTCATAGAACTGAAAGCGCTCAATATTGCCGACGCAGGCAGCTCCGCGCTTATCATGCTTCGCAACGATCTCTTTGTAGGTGTCCCAGATCGGAGTTTCTACGGGATCGCCCGGCATTACCTCCATCAGGTTCATAGGCTTCTCCACATAGGTATCCAGCGGCATTACCTGCAGGATAGCGTCCAGAAGCTCCGGTACGCCATGGCCGTCGCAGCGGATGACGATAGCGTCTTTTCCCATGGATTCTGCCGGGAAATTGCCGTCGCCGATAACGATGCGGTCACTGTGCCCCATCTCACAAAGTACTTTTAAGAGCTCAGGGGATAAGATACTCGGAATTCCTTTTAACATAATAGTTCTCCTTTTCTTTGTTATTCCAGAAAGGGCACACCAGACGGTGTGCCCCTCATTATTTTATTTAGTTTTCAGATATACTGTCTGACCGAAATTACTCGTACAGGTTCTGTGCGATCTCTGCGTCACCGCAGTTCTCTGCTGTATACCACTGGCATCCTGTATCTGTATCCTTAACAGCTGCGGTATTTCCGGAAGCTGCATCGTACAGAAGCTGAACCAGAGTCTCACCCATAGCTACCGGAGCCTGAGTAATGGAACCAAGCAGAACGCCGTCCTTAACTGCCTGAATCTGAGCTGCGCCAGAGTCAAAGCCTGCTGCAACGATCTTGCCCTCGCCAACGCCGCACTTGTTCAGGTTCTCATTTGCGGTGATGATAGCGTTTGCGGAATGCTCGTTGGAGCCATAGATTGCGATAGTATCCTTCTCGTTCATCAGAGCGGTTGCATCTGCTGCAGACAGCTCAGAGGTAACGCTTGCCGGTACACGAACGTCGATAACAACGTCAGCGCCATCGGTCTTCTCAGCCTTGGAATCTGCGATGTACTTGTCGTTTCCAACTACGTTGGAAGTCTTGCCATCAGCCTTAGCCAGCTCAGCGAACTTGTCGATGAAGCCAAGACCTCTGTTGATAACGGACTCGGAAGTAGCATCCTGAGCTACAACACCAACACGAACCGGAGCGGTTGCGTTAGCTACCTGATCCTTAACTGCCTCGTAAACCTTCTCTGCTGCCAGAGCGCCTGCTGCGTAGTTGTCAGTAGAGCAGTTTGCAAGTACGGATCCTTCCGGAGCACCCGGAACACCAGAGTCAAATCCGATTACCGGAATGTTGCTGTCCATAGCCTTCTGAAGCAGATCCTTAACGGACTCTGTATCCAGAGCTGCCAGACCAACTGCTGTCGGGTTAGCGTTCAGAGCACTCTCAAGCTGCTGAACCTGCTGAGAAATGTTGGACTCACTGTCCGGACCTACAAAGTTAACAGTAACTCCGAGCTCTGCAGCCTTCTGCTCAACACCCTTCTTAACTGCCTGCCAGTACTGATGCTGCAGACCCTTGGAAACGATCTCGAAAGACATTTCACTTGCGTCAGCTGCCGGAGCTGCTGCGTCGTCTGTGGTCTCCTCAGTTTCTGCGTCAGGAGTTGTGGTTGTGGTGGTATCCTTGGAGCCGCCGCATGCGGTCAGTCCAACTACCATCGTTGCTGCAAGAACTGCTGCCAATACCTTCTTTTTCATGTAAAAATCCTCCTTTTATTAAGTTCTCCTTATTGGATTCTTTTTTATATGAACTGCTCGCCGCAGTACACATCGTTATATAATTTTGAATTTCCCTTACTTATCCAGCTTCTTATTCTTCAGTACGTCGATGTAAACAGCTACAATCAGTACCAGTCCGATGATAATCTGCTGATAGTTTGCCTGAAGTCCGATAAGCGGAAGTCCTGTCTGGAGTACGGACATAATAAATACTCCCAGAATAGTACCGGAGATACTTCCGGCTCCGCCGCTCATGGAGGTTCCTCCGATGATAGCTCCGCCGATAGCGTTCAGCTCTACTCCACCACCGCCGCCGGGCGCCATGGACTGGAACGCGGAGCTGTAAGCCAGCGCTGCAAGTCCTGTGAAGATACCGGAGAATATATACGCCATGGTCTGATATTTTGCTACGTTGATACCGGACAGACGGGTTGCCTCTTTGTTACTTCCGATTGCGATGATGTAACGTCCTGTACGTGTCTTATTGAGCACGATGCTCATAACCACTGCCAGAATCATAACCCACAGGAAGCCCAGGGGAAGCTTTGTCTCGCCTATCGTCAGCTTGAACAGGCTTCTGGTCCAGCCGTTGGGTGCGGTAGCGCCCGGCCAGGTTACACTGGCTCCGCCGGTGGCAATAGCGCCCAGACCTCTGGCAATCATCATGGTACAGAGGGTTGCCAGGAACGGAGCGTGTCCGCCCTTGGAAACAATCAGTCCGTTGATAATTCCCATTACCAGACCGCAAATCAGGGTTGCCAGAATACCTACGATAACCGGCATTCCCTGACGTGTAATCAGGTATCCGCCAATCAGTGCGTAGCAGAACATACCGGTTCCGATGGAAAGGTCAACACCGCCTGTAATCAGGCAGAAGGTTACGCCGATTCCAAGGAATGCCAGGTAGTATGTATAATCCATGATACTTAACAGTGTAGAATACTGCCGGAATGAGGGGCTTACCGCGCTGAAAAACGCTATCAGGGCAATCAGCACAATCACGACGACAATTTTCTGTACACCAATCGCTCTCACAAGCGGATTGTTTGTAAAAGCATTTCCGTTTTTCTTGTCTGTCATTGTCTTATTCCCTCCTAATTTCTAAGCGTTGCCGCGTGCATGATCCGCTCCTGTGTG
Organism: Laedolimicola sp.; assembly: GCF_051972735.1. Taxonomy (NCBI): domain Bacteria; kingdom Bacillati; phylum Bacillota; class Clostridia; order Lachnospirales; family Lachnospiraceae; genus Laedolimicola; species Laedolimicola sp. The sequence goes on from NZ_JBOKYU010000004.1 coordinate 37,345, forward strand.
GCTTCTTCGATTCCCAGCTCGCCGGTCTTTCTTCCCTCACACATGACTACGATACGGTCACTCATTCGCAGAATCTCTGTCATCTCTGAAGAAATCATGATAATGGATTTTCCTTCCGCTACCAGCTCGTTCATCAGATGATAAATCTCGCTCTTCGCGCCTACGTCGATACCTCTGGTAGGCTCGTCGAAAATCAGGATGTCACAGTTTCTTACCAGCCACTTGGCGATAACCACCTTCTGCTGGTTTCCTCCGGACAGGTTGACTACCAGCTGATCCACGCTGGGAGTCTTGGTCTTCAGGGCCTCTACATATTCCTGAGCTACATCCTTCTCCTTCTTCTTATCAATGAAGATGCCCTTCATGAAGTTCTCCATGGTAGCCATGGTGGAGTTCTCAGCTACTGTCTTGTCTACTACAATACCGAAACGCTTACGGTCCTCGGAAAGGTATCCGATACCACATTTAACAGCATCCTGCGGAGTCTTGATGTCTACCTTCTGTCCATTGACATAGATATCGCCGCTGTCCTTCGGGTCTGCTCCGAACAGCGCTCTGGCTGTCTCGGTACGGCCCGCGCCCATCAGTCCGGAGAAGCCGAGGATTTCGCCCTTATGAAGCTCAAAGCTTACATCCTTTACCATTCTTCCCGCATTCAGGTGCTCTACCTTCAGAACTACCGGCGCGTCCGGCGCAACCTGGCTTTCTGTCTTCGGGTCCTCATAGATAACACGGCCAACCATCATGTTGATGATGTCGTCCTTGGTGGAATCCTTGGTAATCAGGGTTCCTACATATCCGCCGTCACGCATAACGGTTACGCGGTCTGTGATAACCTTAATCTCATCCATACGGTGTGAGATATATACGATACCCATCTGCTTGTCGCGCAGGTCGCGGATAATCTTGAACAGCTCCTCGATCTCTGCCTCGGTCAGCGCTGCTGACGGCTCGTCGAAGATAATAACCTTTGCGTCATGGGAGATAGCCTTGGCGATCTCGCACATCTGCTGCTTTCCGACTGTCAGGCGGCTCATGGTCTCCTTCGGATCGATATTGATACCAAGCTGATCGAACAGCTTCTTTGCTTCTTCATTCATCTTCTTATCGTCGATGAGCTTTCCGTTCATGTACTCACGGCCGATAAAAATGTTCTGAGCTACGGTCAAATGACCCATCATGTTCAGCTCCTGGTGCACAATAACGATACCTGCATCCTGGGCCTCTCTCGGATTGGTGAATTCTACTTCCTTACCCTCATAGGTAATGGTTCCCGCATCCTTATGGTAAATACCTGTCAGAACCTTCATCAGAGTTGACTTGCCGGCTCCGTTCTCACCCATCAGGGCGTGAACCTCTCCCTTGCGGATCTCCAGGTCTACGTGATCCAGCGCATGTACGCCGGGGAACGACTTGTCAATTCCCTTCATGGTTAAAATTACGTCACCCATTTTTCGCTTCCCCCTTCCGATTAATTCCGTCTGCGCCGGCTTCTAAGGTCAGCGTAAACAACCACCAGTACGATGATACCAGTAATGATATACTGATAATTGATCTGGAATCCCATAGCCAGGATTCCTTCCTGCAGAAGGGCTATAATCAGAACTCCTACCAGGGTTCCGGCGATGGATGCCACTCCACCGGTCATGGAGGTACCGCCCATTACGCAGCCCGCGATTGCCTCGTTGTTGAAGGTATCGCCCAGACCCGGCTGAACGGTGGTGTATGCTCCTACATAGAAGATAGCTGCAAGTCCTGCCAGCAGGCCACAGATGATGTAGGCAAGCATTTCCCATTTCTTTGTATTTACACCGGACAGACGAACCGCCTCGCGGTTGCTTCCGATACAGAGAATGTATCTTCCGGCTTTTGTCTTATTTAAAATAATGGAGCAGATAACCGCGCCGATAATCAGGTAGATAAGACCGGTCGGAATATCCATACCGTTTACCTTCATCTTTACCAGATTACGGAACCAGCCGTTGGCGTCTGCTGACTGGGGCCAGCTGACAGACTGTGTCTTGGTAAATACGGAGCCGACACCCTTCGCAATCATCATGCTCGCCATGGAAGTGATGAAGGAAGGCAGTCCTGCGTAAGCTACCAGGAAACCATTGATGATACCGAAGATGGTTCCTACCAGAATGCTTACCAGCAGACATACCGGAAGCGGTACACCCTTCAGGGTCAGCATATATCCTGAAATCAGTGCTGAACAGAACATAACCGGTCCGATTGAGAAATCGATTCCTCCGGTCGCAATTACAAATGTTACACCCAGTGCAAGAAATCCTAAAAAGTAAGCGTAGTTCAGAGCACTTACGATTCGAGAATAACTTACGAAGCTTGCATTTGTCTTAATCAGCGGCGTCGCAATGGCAAACAGTATGTACAGCACCACCATAACACACAGCAGAACCAATGTGTTAAAGCCAATCTTTTTGACGAACGCATTTTCTTTTATCTTCTCCACTTTCCTTCCTCCTAACTTCTGACTGCCCCTCCTGCCTCACCCCATAAAGAGACAAAAGGAACGGAACAACCATTTCTTCAGTCTTGTCCGCTCTGTCAATCTATGACTATTATATGTCCAAAATATGAATAAAGTAATAGAAAATCTTTTTGGAAAGGTTGAAAATCTTCTTTAAATCAACTAAAATGCGGTAAATAAAGCACCTTTTTCAACATAAATAAAGATTTCGCAGGCTGCTGTCCGAAACAGCCGCTCGCGAAATCCTTATTTTGCGATCGGAAAGAGAAGCTTCTGATTCTCCTCCGTGTACATATTCTCTTTTGTAATCAGCTCCGAACCGGAGTCTGTGCTTTTCGCGATCTTTCGCCCCCGTACTGCGTTCACCGCTGTCTCCACGCCCAGGTATCCCATATTAAAGGGCTTCTGGATCACCAGGGCTTCATAAATACCCGCCTCCAGATACTGGATCTGTTCCATGGAGCTGTCGATACTGCCCATCCGGATCTGGTCGGTCTTCCCGAGAGCCTTCACAGCCCGGGCCGCTCCCACGGCAGAATACTCATTGAGACCCACGATCATATCCATGTCCGGATATTTTTTCAGAAGCTCCTTCGTCTGCTCATAGGCTTTGTCTGCGTCGGAATCGCAGAATACAATCTCCGCCACCTGTGAGCCGGCGTCACCCAGACCTGCGCGAAAGCCTGCCTCCCGTCCCACTGCCGTGGAGCTGCCCTTCACATGCCCCACGATTCCAATGACACTGTCCTCCTTCACAAACTGCTTCATATAGCTGCCCAGCTTATAACCGGCCTCATAATTATCGGTGGCCACCACTGCGCTGCCCATGGGCTCATCCATGGTGGAGTCTGCCAACACCAGCCGGATTCCTGCTTTTTCAATCTGCTCCGCATATGCTGCGGTCTGATCCGTACTGCTGGGGCAGAGCACGATAGCGTCCGGCTTCGATGCAATGGCGTCCAGAATCATCTGGTTCTGCGTATCCACCTCACGCTCATTTTTCGGACCCATGACAGTCAGATTCACATTATATTCTTCTGCTGCGGTCTCCCCGCCCTGATACACGGAGGTCCAGAAATCCGTATCATCCAGAGCCTTCTGTATCAGCACGATATCCAACGGGCGCGCCGTGTCCCGGGCCTTTTTCCAGTACCAGAGGCCGCCGGCCAGCACAATCAGGGCCGTGCCGGCAGCCAGAAGCATCCGTGCCCGTTTTTTACTCATTTTCAACTGCCGTCACGTCCTTTCCGGCCGGAATCACCACGATAGCCCTGGTTCCCTGTCCCGGCTCACTCTCAAAATGCAGCCCGTATTCCGGGCCGTAGAACAGCCGGATCCGTTCATTTACATTGGAGACGCCCACGCCGTTGGACTTTGTATCCCGGATGTGTTTTTCGAAGATATGGGCCAGAGCCTCCGCGTCCATGCCGATGCCGTCGTCCTCCACATCCAGCTGTATGAGGCCGCCGGTTCGGAAACCGCGGATTTCAATGGTGCCTTTTCCTTCTTTATATTTGATACCGTGATAAATGGCATTCTCTACCAGGGGCTGCAAAAGGAGTTTTACAATTTTTTCCTCTTTTATGTCTTCTTCTACCGAAATCGAATATTCCAGTTTATCCTTATACCGCATTTTCTGAATGGTCAGATATGCCTCGGTGCAGTCCAACTCCTCGCCGATGGTCACCAGCTCCTGTTCGTTACTGATGGTCCGACGCAGCAGACGCGCCAGGGACGACGTCATGGTTACAACCTCCTTGTTTTTGCCCCACTCGGCCATCCAGATGATGGAATCCAGGGTATTATACAGAAAATGAGGGCTAATCTGGGATTGCAACGCCTTCAGCTCGTACTTGCGCTTGGCCCGCTGCTCCTGCTCGCTCTGCCGCATCAGGTTCTGAATTTCCTCAGTCATAATATTGAAGCTGCGGGTCAGGGAGCCAATCTCATTGCTGTCCCGCACTGCTAGGGCCGCATTACTGAAATTGCCCCGCTCCACTTCCTTCATGGAGCGCTCCAGTCCCTTAATGGGCCTGGTAATTTCGCTGGAAAGCAGGTAGGCCAATGTCAGCGCCACGGTAAAAAGCAGCAGCGCCATGACCACATAAATCAGCCGTGCCGCGTCCGCGTCCGCCATCAGCTCCGCCACGCTGGAAACGCCCACCACGATCCAGCCGGTGGCCTCCGACCGGGAAACGGTGTATAGCTTTCCATCCTCTGTCAGGAAAGAGGAGTCTGTGCTCTCCATGACCTCGGAAATCAATTCATGCTTCATACCACTGTAGATCAGCTGCTGCTGGGGATGATAGACAATACTTCCGTCTTTATCCAGGATATAGATATAACCCTTATTGCCCAGGCTGATGCGTTCGCACAGTTCCCGGATGGAGTTGTAATTCAAATCCACAAAAAATACGCCGCAGACGCCGGGATTCGCCTTGTTGGTGATGCTCCGGCTTAAGGTCACCACCCAGTCATATTTATCCCGCACCGCGTTCTGCACATGCGAGGATGAGATAGCCGCCTGTCCATTCAGCTCCAACGCCTCCTGATACCAGGACATGGCGCTCACCTTCGTATAGGGATTCAGCTCCGCGTCCCCGTCATTGATGACCGGATCCCGATCCTGAGGCAGTAAAGCAATATTCGTAATATCCCCGCGGGTATCCGACACAGTCTTAAATACGGTGGTAATCCGCTCCCGCAGCTGCCTTGCGCGCTCGTCACTCAAATTTTCCGTAAAGAGATAATCCCGGACATCATAGTTGCTGGATACGATATAGGAAATATTTTCCATATAGTTGATATAAGAATCAATGTCGTTGTTTACCTGGCCAATCAGCTGCGAGGTATAGGCCTTGGAATTCTTCAGAACCGTATTTTCCGTATACCGCAGAGAAATCACCAGATAGGTCAGCAGGGAAAAGACAATCAGCACACTGAAGACCACTATAATCGAAGTACGGATACTGCGGAACCGCGTCAGCAGATTTTTTTTCATTTCTTCCGTTTCTCCTTCGCGTATTCGGTCGGGGTTTTGCCGGTGGCTTTCTTAAAGGCCACGCTGAAATAATGGGGATCGGAAAATCCCACTTCTTCAGCTACCTCATAGGCGCGTTTGGAAGTATTTTCCAGTAGCTGTTTCGCCTTTTCCATCCTCTTTTTTGTCAGCGCCTCGATAAAGGTCTCTCCGGTATGCATCTTGAACATGGTGCTGAAATAGCTGGTACTCATGGCCAGATAGGTGCAGACGGAATTCAGGGTCACATCTGAATTCATATAGTTGCGTTCAATGTATTCCTGCGCTCTGGCTGCCTGCTTTTTCCCGTAGCTGTCCCGCTGCTCATTCAGAAGCCTGGAAAGATGTCCGCAGATAGCAATGATGTCCGTGGACATATCCCGAAGCCGCTCGTAGGTATAAAGCCGGTTCATCAGCTCTTTTTCTTCTTTGTATATCTCATTTTCCTGTTCTTCTTCCAAATCCGCGCTGTTTATCACGCTGAGGAGCAGGTTCTGCATATAGATAATGGAACGGGTCCGATTGGTCCGCCGCTCCCGGAGCTCCTGGGCGAAGCCCCGCACTTCTTTTTCAATAATCTCCGTATTCCCGGCCTTCACACCTGCCAGAACCCGTTCCGCCCAATGGGACACGTCGATGGGCGCGCTCTTACTGGCATCCAGCATTTCCGACCAGAGAATCCGGGAACCGCCAAGAAGCCACCGAAGCTCCAGCGCCGCCTTCGCTTTTTCAAAGGACTGATAGAGCTTCATAATGTCCGATACATCCTCGCCTACGCCTGCCGTTGTATCAATAAACAGCAGCTCTTTGACCGTCTTCTGCACTTCCGTCAGCGCAGCCTCCGCCCGCTCGTCCAGCTCTTTTTTATTATCCCCATAGAAAATGACTACCGTGCTGGCGTCCATATTTTGAAATACTACGCCCAGCTTCCGCTGTTCAATGAGCTCCTGGGTAATATTGTAAATGGAAAACTGTGCCAGTTCCTCCCGCACGCCCGGGTACCGATCCAGAAACGGCGACAGGTCGTCCCCTGTCACAATGGCTGTATTATAGAAGGAACCCGGCAGAGAAACATCCAGATCCTTCATTTTCTCTTCCAGGTTCTCCCGGCGCTCGTCTCCCCGCAGGAGACTGTTCAAAAAGCGCCCGCGCAAAAGAGGCCTGTTGCTCTGATAGGCCCCTTTTAATTTCTTTAATGTGGTTCGTTCGGTCCGCGCTTCATCCAAACGCGTCTTTGCCTTCAAAAGCACTTCCGTCAGCTCCGACGGTGTGATCGGTTTCAGAATATACTCCATCACCTGATAGCGCACCGCCTGCTTGGCATACTCAAATTCATCGTAGCCGCTGATAATAATCGTCTTTGTGTCCGGGCAGTTCTCGAAGATATACTTCGCCAGCTCTATTCCATCCACATAAGGCATACAAATATCCGTCAGTACCAGATCCGGCTTCTTCTGTCGAATTACTTCCATGGCGTCCCGGCCATTTTCACAGCTTGCTACCAGCTCAAATCCCAGCTTCCCCCACGGGATATTTTCACTGATTGCTTCGCGGGTCAGGGCTTCATCGTCTACCAGCAATACCTTGTACATGTTGCTCCCCCAATGTTATTCTTTTTATCCGATAAACTGATTTACCAGACTCATAATCTTATCAAAAAAGCGGGTAATAAAATTGCCGACCTGCTTGGTATCGATCTTGTCCAGATCCAGGCCCATGCCCTTCAGCTTGTTGTAAATCTCTGTGGCCTGCTTCGACAGGGCGTCCACGTCGATATCCAGCTTGCTGATCTTGTTCATCAGGCCAATCAGCTGCTGAACCTGATCATCGGTCAGCTTGATGTTAAATTTGTCCATGGCATCACGGATGATTTTCTCAATGTCTGCGTCGTCTTTTACATTATTTTCCAGAATTTGCTGCTTGATATAGGCCACCATGTCGGAAGCGGTCTCGGAATCGCCCAGCTGATCACCCAGATCGCCGGTCACTACCAGCTCGTTGACGGCGGTCTCCAGAGCCTGCTCATCTACCTTGGTGCCGGTCATATCCGCGTAACCCTTGACCGCGCCGATCAGAGCGGAGGTTCCGGAGATGTTGGACGGAGCCGCCACGAATACGTTGGCGTCCTGAAGGCCTGCGGTCAGCAGTGCGTTGGTATACATGTCGATGGTGCAGTAGCTGATGTTATAAGTGGTAACATTCAGGCCGGCGCCCTCCTCAGCCGGACGGATCAGCACGGATGATAAGGCGTGGGTGCCGATAACGCTGGATGAAAGGTAAGCGTCCAGATACTGATGCTCCTCCGCATTGGTGATGCTGATGACGTCGTAATTGGCCAGATCGCTCTCATCCACGCCCAGAAGTCCCAGAACCGCAGCCCGCTGATCCGTGCTTAAATCCGCGCCCAGCGCCAGAATCGGTTTGTCATCGGAGGCGGCATTCGCTGTCACGCCAAGTCCCAGAGTCATGGTCAGAACCAGTACCAGTGCTAAAAGCTTCTTTGTTATTTTCATAATTATTTTCCTCCTGTTTTACGCCGCGGATCGTTCATCCGTACGTACAACCATGCGTAGAGATCCTTGTAGACCGTGGCACGATCTGTCTCGTTGAGGATCTCATGTCTGTCATTTTCATATAAAATCCAGGTAACGTCCTCCATACCTAAAGCCTGAAAGGCCTTCCGCACCTGCTCCACGCCTTTTCCAAAATTTCCCACCGGATCTTCGGCTCCGGATACGAACAGCACCGGCAAATCCATCGGCATTTTCTGAAGATTTTCCGGCATCGAGGCCTCCTCGATGCTATGGAACAGATTATAATAGCCGTTCAGTGTAAATAAGAAGGTACAGCGCTCATCTGCGAGATAAGCGTCTACAATCCGCTCGTCCTTCGTCAGCCAGTCTCTGGTGGTGCGGGCCGGTCGGAAGTGCTTATTATAGCCCCCGAAGGCCATATTGTCAACAAAGGGCCAGCGGTAACGCCATCCCTTCACCTTCGCCATCAACCGACAGAGGTTCTGCCCAAAGCGCAATGCCGCCATCGGCTGGCTTCCGGTTCCCATGATAATCGCACCGTCCAGCTCATCACCGTAACGGCACAGATACTGACGAAGCAAAAAAGATCCCATGCTGTGGCCCAGTATATAATAGGGCAGCTCCGGATACCGCTTCGCCGTCCTCTTGTGCAGAGTTCTCAGATCCCGCAGCACGATTCCGTTACCGTTCTTCTCTGCGAAATATCCGTAATCCTCTTTATTTACAATGGAGCCGCCGTGGCCCAGATGGTCATTGCCCACCACCAGAAGGCCCTTTTCCGTCAGGTAAGAGGCGAACTCCTCATAGCGTTCGATATACTCCACCATGCCGTGGAAGATCTGAAGCACCGCTTTCGGCTCTCCTGCTTCCGGCTTCCACTCCACGCCATGGATCTTCGTCCGCCCGTCCGCGGACGCGTATGAAAATTCCCGTTTTACTGCCATGTCATTTTCCTTTTATCCCAATATCCAAAAAGGGGTATCTTTCCTTTCAGATACCCCCTCTTATCTCTGTCAGTCTGTGTTATTTATCAGCCAGCATATTTTCCGCAAAATCCTGAATGGCCTTTGCCGCCTGCTCATAGGTCATCTGTGTGGTATTGATGCACAGATCGTAGTTCTGCATATTCTCCCATTCCTGACCGGTAAAATAGCGATAGTAATCGCGGCGGTACTTATCCGTCTTGGTGATGAACTTATCCGCCGTCTTCCAGTCGATCTTCTGGCGGTTCATCTCTTTCTCAATACACTTTTCCCGGGATGCGTAAATGTACACACGAACCAGTCCCGGCTTGTCGCGAAGCACATAATCTGCCGCACGGCCAATGACCACATAGTTGGACTCGTCCGCCAGCTCGCGGAGCACCTTAGCCTGATAGTTGAACAGGTTATTGTTCGAGGTAAAATCCTCCTTCTCCGGCGGGATCAGGCCTCCTGTATATACCTTCTGGGACGCCCGGAACAAAAGGCTCTGCTTCTGATCCTCATCCGCCCTGGCGAACAGCTCCTCGCTGATGCCGCTGTCGTCTGACGCCAGACGCAGGATATTCCGGTCATAAATCTCCACGCCCAGATTCTTTGCAAGAATTTTTCCGATAGAGGTCGCCCCGCTTCCGCAGGTTCTGGTGATTGCAATTACGAATTTATCCATATACAAGCCTCCTCTTTTCTCCGCTTATAGGTATTTTTATTGTAGTTTTTTTTCGAGGGTTTGTCAATTGTTCCCGGGAAATCGGAGATTTTTTCTGCGCCCGGACGAATTCTGTTTGGCTTGTCAAATGACGCGCGCTCTGCTATTATCAGATTAGCATTGGTACTCTGTTTTTACAGAAGAAAGGATTTCCTTTTATGAATCATATAAGCACAAAATTTCGGCAGCTTTCCGTGCCCGCCGCCGTTCTTGTCTCACTGGGCGCGGCTCTTTTTCTGGCGCTGGCGCTGGAGATTGGTGTTTTTCAGTTTTCTTATTTTATACAGTCCTTCGGGGATTATCCCGAGACCGCCATGGATCTTTCGGCGGAAGCAGGCTGGAACGGTGAGGCTCTGGCCCTGCTGCCGGACAATCCATCCGCATCTTTCGACAATCTTTCCCTGCCGGTCCGCAGCGTAACAGTGGTCACAGCCGGTTCCGCCAAAGTGCTTTCCGGAAATGTGGGAATCTGCGACGCGGCCACTTCGTCCAAGACCACCGGAGCCGGAAGCTTTACCGTCAATCCCGGCGGCCGGGAAAATACCTTTACTGTACGCCTCCACAGCCATGGGGATCTGAACCGGCTCCGCCTGACCTTTACCGATGAACTGACTGAACCGGTCTTTCTGCTGTCTGTGACACTCAATACCCGGGTGCCGCTGTCCATCCATGGCCTCCGGGTGCTTCTTCTGACTGCTTTCTTTACCGTACTGTTTCTGATTTATCGTTTCCGCATTTACGCACAGGATTATCAGCCCGGGAAACGCAGCCACCGACGTCTGCAGCTTGGGGCGCTTTTGCTGTCCCTCTTTATCTCCGCAGGTATCCTGTACGCAGGCGATGCTTCCCATCAGCTTTTGCGTCCCTATCCGTCGCTTCAGGATATCCGTTCCATGGATATGGGCGCGGACGCTTACATGCAGCAGCTGGACGCCTTTGCGAAAGGCCAGGTATATCTTGATCTGGACGTTAATCCGGATCTGGAAACTCTTCCCAACCCTTATGATAAGACGGAACGTGAAAAAATGGATGTGGATTATCACTGGGATCGGGCTTATTACAACGGAAAATATTATTCTTATTTCGGGCTTGCCCCCCTCTTTATGGTGTATTATCCCATTTATCTGGTAACCGGCATGCTGCCGACGACGGCTTTCGCGGGAACGCTGCTGACATTGTTCGCCGTGCTGTGTACTTTCGCGGCCATTCATGGGCTCTTGCGGCTCTTTGCTCCCAAAGCCAATCTGCTGATCCTTCTGATCGGAGAAATCGCGGTGCCGGGCGGCAGCTTTCTGTGGCTGATGCAGGCTTCTTCCGGCAGCTTTTATTATCTGCCATCCATTGCCGCTTTCGGCTGGCTGGCAGCGTTTACGGCCCTGGCTTCTTACGGTTATCTGGCACAGACTGCCCGGAAACGAGTGCTGCTTTTCGCACTCTGCGGTCTTTCCGTAGTCATGCTGGTACTGTCCCGGCCCAATGTGGTACTCTTGGCCATGGCCTTCGGCGCGCCGCTGTTCCTGCGGATTCTCTTTGATAAGAAGCTTTCCGCAAGACAACGCTTTCTGGAGAGCGCCCTGCCGTTCCTGATTCCGGTTCTCATCGGAGCTGCCGGAATCATGTACTACAATTACATCCGCTTTGACTCTTTCTTTGAGTTTGGCACCTCCTATCAGCTGACGGAGAGCGATATCCGGTTTAATTCGGTGACCTTAAGCCTGCATCACTTCGGTAATATGCTGTATCACTATTTTATGGAGCCTTTTGTATACAAGGAGTTTTTCCCATTCCTGAAATTTACCGACGACATCTGCCTGGATTTCGGAAACTATCTCTATCAGGAATACAGCGCGGGGCTCTTACAGATGCCGCTGAATCTGGGCATTTTCCTGCTGATTCCGGTTGTCTGCACGAAGTCTTCAGGCAAAAAAGAGCTTTTGAAAAAGCAGACGGCGGTTCTGGTACTGCTGGCTGCGCTGGTACTGGGGTATCTGGACTTTATCCTGGGCGGTATTCTGATCCGGTATGTCTGCGACCTGTCGCCGGCGCTGTCGGTGCTGGCCCTGTTTCTGATACTGGATCAGATTCATTATGATGGAACGCGATCAGCGCGGATCCTGTATGGGCTTGTATGCTTCCTGCTGGTCCTTACCATTGGGCGCGGACTATTGACGATTTTCTCCAATGAGACCAACTTCGTTTTGCACAGGAACCCGGATTTCTATCTGTACGTAAGCCGGATGTTTCATGGATAGATATCCAGCTACAATCTTATGTAAACTAAATATTTAGAACAAATAGATGAAATATAACTAAGAACTACTTTTCCTATCTTTAACTGAAAGTTGTAAAAACAATATTTCTCATAAAAAATCTCATGTACGGATGGCTTCTGTCATCCATACATGAGATTTTCTGTTTTCGCTATTCAGATTTCTCTATTCTGCTGCGATTTTATTTTCTATGATCTGATTAGATATTCAGCAGATCGCTGTAAGCCTTCAGCGCTCCGTCCGTATCATGCGCCAGTACCCGCTTTGCCAGTACCTTGCCAAGCTGTACGCCCTCCTGGTCGAAGCTGTTCAGGTTCCATGCGAAGCCCTGGAACATAATCTTATTCTCAAAATGAGACAGCAGCGCGCCCAGAGTCTCCGGAGTCAGCTGATCGCCTACAATGATGCTGGAGGGACGGCCGCCTGCAAAGTACTTGTTGCGATTCTCGTCTTCCTTGCCGCACGCGAAGGCTACCATCTGAGCAACTACATTGGCGCAGAGCTTCTGCTGGCTGGTGCTGCCCTGGATGTCCACATCCACGCCGCACTGGTTGTTCTTAAATCCGATGAACTGCAGCGGTACGATGTCGGTTCCCTGGTGAAGCAGCTGATAGAAGGAATGCTGCCCGTTGGTTCCCGGCTCGCCGAAGATGACCGGTCCGGTCACGTAATCTACCGGCTCGCCGAAGCGGTTCACAGATTTTCCGTTGGACTCCATATCTGCCTGCTGCAGATGGGCCGGGAAGCGGCTCAGTGCCTGGGAGTACGGCAGAACTGCTGTGCAGCCCATACCCAGAACATTGCGCTCGTATACGCCGATCAGAGCGTCCAGCATCGCCGGATTCTCCAGAAGGTTCTCATTCTTTGCCAGCACGTCCTCTGCAGCTGCGCCTGCCAGGAAGCGATCAAATACCCCGGGACCGAAGGCCAGGGATAAGACAGCGCCGCCTACTGCGGAGGTGGAAGAATAACGTCCGCCGATGTAGTCGTCCATGAAGAAGGCCGCCAGATAATCGTCGCTCTTAGCCAGCGGAGAGGTCTCGCTGGTGACAGCTACCATATGCCTGGAAGCGTCCAGACCTGCCTTTGCGAGCGCGTCCTTGACGAAGGACTCATTTGTCAGAGTCTCCAGAGTCGTACCGGACTTGGATACCAGTACAAACAGGGAATGAGCCACATCGATAGAAGCCAGTACGGCTGCCGCGTCGTCCGGGTCTACGTTGCTGATGAACTTCGCTTCCATCTTGAAGGTGTCATTCTTCTTTGCCCAGTTCTCCAGCGCCAGGTACATTGCACGGGGACCCAGGTCGCTGCCGCCGATACCGATCTGAACGACAGTGGTGAATTTCTCGCCTGCCGCGTTGGTGATTTCGCCTGCGTGTACCTTATTCACAAAGTCCGCTACCTTCTTCTGCTGCTCTACGTAGAACGCGCGCTTGTCCACGCCGTCCGCTACTACTGCGTCGCCCAGCTGGCCGCGGGTCAACTGGTGAAGCACCAGACGCTTCTCGCCGGTGTTGATCACCTCGCCGTTATAGAGAGCCGCGAACTTCTCCGTCAGCTGTGCTTCCTTTGCAAGCTTCGCCAGTACTGCCAGTACGTTATCGTCTACGGCCTTTGCGGCGTAGTTGTATGCCATGCCTTCTGCCATTGGCACACTGTATGTCTTCACACGCTCTGCTCCGTTCTCACCGGACATGACTTCCGCCAGGTTTACGCGTGCGGTGTCTTTCAGCTCCTGATAGGATTTCAGGGTATCCAGATTTTTCCATTCAACCATGATAGATAATTCCTCCATTTCTGATAAGCTTACCACTCTCCGTTTTTATGACACAATTCTCCTCAGTCAGTGTCCGGGAGCAGAGCCTATATTCTTTTGCATTGTATCACATTTACATCGATTGATCTACCCTGCGAAATATTTTAAATTTTTTTAATTTTCTACTGGACAAACTCTTAAACTTATGCTATTATATCATTTGTTGACGGCAAGTCACAAAAACGGCGTGTGGCTCAGCTTGGTAGAGCGCTACGTTCGGGACGTAGAGGTCGCAGGTTCAAATCCTGTCACGCCGACGAATGAAAAGGAATCCTTGGAGAAGGGTTCCTTTTTTGTGATAGAAATGAAAGAGCGAAGCACTGATTTTCCGACGCTTCGCTCTTTCGTTTTATGCCCGTCTCTTCTTTTTCTTCTTCGCCAACGGACGGAAGACCGTCACCCTGCCAATAAAACAGATAATCTGCACCAGAATGACGCCCACCGTCACGCCGACGCTGTCGATAGCCACGTCCCGCTTCGACGGTCCGCGGCCCGCCACAAAGGACTGGTGGTACTCGTCCAGCGCCGCGAAGCCCACACAAAAACCGCCTGCCAGAAGCAGCAACCAGATCCCGCGCACGCCGTATACATACAGCGGAAAGGATACCGAGACCGCCAGCAGAAAATATTCTGTCATATGAGCCAGCTTCCGCACCGGATAATTGATTCTCTGAATATACTGCGCCTCCTCCTGCGCGCTCCAGTGCAGATCAAAGCTCTCATTTGCCGTCTCGACGATGATTTCACTTACCTTGTAGCTTAAATTCCCCGATGTGATTCCATCCTGGGCCGAGAAACCGTAGATGACATACATCATGGCCAACGCCGGAAGGAAGGACAGGGGCTTTAAAATCGCTCTTAATAATGCTTTTATCATAACGGGGCTATCATAGCACCATTTCCCCGGGCTGTCTAGGCGGTAAACGGAAGATTAAGGAAACACTAAGAAAATTTACGCTTCCCGCACCGCGTCCTTCATGGCTTTCACATACTCCTTCACCTTTGGCACACACTCGGTTCCGTAGGCCGCGCAGAGCTTCACGATGGCGGAACCCACGATGGCACCGTCGGACTGAGAGGCCATGTTCTTCGCCTGCTCCGGGGTAGCGATGCCAAAGCCCACGGCGCAGGGGACGTCCTTCGCCTCTTTTACCAGCCTCACCATGGCTCCGATATCCGTGGTAATCTCAGTCCGAGTTCCGGTAACGCCTAAGGAAGATACGCAGTAAACGAAACCGTTCGCCTCTTTTGCGATCATTTTGATGCGTTCATGGGATGTGGGTGCAATCAGGGAAATCAAATCCAGTCCGTACTGCCTGCATACGCTGTCAAATTCTTCCTTTTCTTCAAAGGGCACATCCGGAAGAATCAGGCCGTTCATACCGATTTCCGCTGCCCGGCCAATAAAGTCTTCGGTACCTTTTCCATAGGAAAATACCACATTGGCGTAGGTCATGAATACCATGGGAATATCGGTCTTTTGCCGGATCTGCTCTACCATGGCAAAGATCTTGTCCGTGGTCACGCCGCCCGCCAGGGCCCGCATATTGGCCGCCTGAATGACCGGACCCTCTGCGGTAGGGTCTGAAAACGGAATACCCAGCTCAATCAAGTCCGCGCCCGCCTCCTCGCAGGCATAGACCAGCTGTTCCGTCACCTCCAGCGACGGGTCGCCGCAGGTAATGAACGGGATAAATGCCTTTCCATTTGCAAATGCGTCTGCAACTTTTTTACTCATGAAGATCCTCCCCTCTGTAACGGGCAATGGCCGCGCAGTCCTTGTCGCCCCGTCCGGAAATAGTAACGACGATAATCTGCTCCTTGTCCATGGTGGGCGCCAGCTTTCTTGCGTAGGCCACCGCATGGGCGCTCTCGATGGCCGGAATGATTCCCTCAGTCCGGGACAGGTACTCGAAGGCCTCCACAGCCTCGTCGTCGGTCACCGGCACATACTGAGCCCGGCCAATATCGTAAAGATGCGCATGCTCCGGTCCCACGCCCGGATAATCCAGTCCTGCGGAAATGGAGTATACCGGCGCTATCTGTCCATATTCATCCTGGCAGAAATAGGACTTCATGCCGTGGAAGATACCTAAGCGGCCTGTGGCGATAGTAGCCGCCGTCTCCGCCGTATTGACGCCCCGTCCTGCCGCCTCGCAGCCGATGAGCTGCACCTCCGGATCCTCGATGAAGTGGTAGAAGTTTCCGATGGCATTGGAGCCGCCGCCCACGCAGGCCAGCACCGCATCCGGCAGCCGTCCTTCTTTCTCCATGAGCTGTTGCTTCGTCTCCTTGGAAATAACTGCCTGGAAATCTCTTACAATTGTTGGGAACGGATGAGGTCCCATGACGGAACCCAGCACATAGTGGGTATCCGAAATCCGGTTGGTCCACTCCCGCATGGTCTCAGAAACCGCATCCTTCAGGGTGGCCGTGCCGCTGGTGACCGCATGTACCTGCGCGCCTAAGAGCCGCATCCGGTACACATTCAGCGCCTGCCGCTCTGTATCCTCTTTTCCCATGAAAATCTCGCATTCCATATCCATGAGCGCCGCTGCAGTGGCCGTCGCTACACCGTGCTGGCCTGCGCCGGTCTCGGCGATGACGCGGGTCTTGCCCATCTTTTTCGCCAGCAGCACCTGACCCAGCACGTTGTTGATCTTGTGGGCTCCGGTGTGGTTCAGGTCCTCACGCTTCAGGTAAATCTTCGCACCGCCCAGATCCTTTGTCATGCGCTCCGCATAATAAAGTCTGGAGGGCCGTCCCGCGTAATCGTTCAGAAGCTCTGTCAGCTCCCGGTTGAATTCCGGGTCATCCTTATAGTGATTATAGGCCTCTTCCAGCTCAATCACTGCATTCATCAGTGTTTCCGGAATGTACTGGCCTCCGTGGATTCCAAATCTTCCCTTTGACATATGGTTCCTCCTGTATGTTGGCTGCGCGTTTTCCGCCCAGTCTGATCGTTTCTATCTTATGTCTTTTTTATCAGAAACCGATTTCCAGTGTTCGCACCATTTTCACCGCTGCCTGTATCTTTATCGGATCCTTTACGCCATCCGTCTCCAGGCTGCTGCTTAAGTCCACCGCCCAGGGCTTCACCTGGGAGATGGCTTCGGACAGGTTCGAAGCGCCGAGGCCTCCCGCCAGGAAAAACGGCCTTGCAAGCTCCGGAACCAGGGACCAGTCGAAGCACTGGCCGGTTCCGCCGCCTCCCTGATCGAGGAGCAGATAGTCGGCGCTGCTCTGTAAGGCCCGTTCTATGTCAGCCTCTGTGCGGATGGAAAAAGCCTGGAGCAGCGGCTTATCGATCATCTGCCGCAGCTGCCGGATATAGGCCTCATCCTCACTGCCGTGAAGCTGTGCCAGCGCCAATGTGCCGTCGTTCAGCAGTCCGGCCACCAAATCCAGGGGCGCGTTTACAAAGACGCCCACGGCCTGTATCTGCTCTGACAGGCCTTTCGCCAGCTCCCGTACCTGTTCGACGCTTACATTCCGGCGGCTCTTCAACACTTCGATGACGAAGCCTGCGAAATCCGGCTGTGCCTCGTTGACTGCCCGGATGTCTTCGGGTCGTTTCAGGCCGCAGATTTTGATTTTTGTCATGTTCTTTCACTCCTTGCGGCGTCCCGCCGAAAGCCTCGCAGGAACTCTTGCTTATCCTTTCCATGCGTTCTCTCAAAAATTTCCTGCTGGTTATCTTTTCAGCGGGCTTCCGTTTAACCGCTCCAACTCCGCTTTCTTATCTGTACTCCGCATCAGCGTCTCGCCAATCAGCACCGCGTCCACCTGATGTTCCCTTAAGATACTGATTTCCTCCGGTCCCTTAATCCCGCTCTCGGATACGAAAAGCACCTCTCTGGGAGCCAGATTCCGAAGTCTTATGCTGTTCTGCATATCCACCTGAAAAGTCTTCAGATCCCGGTTATTGACGCCGACGATCTTTGCGCCGACGTCCAGCGCCATTTCCACCTCTGTTTCATCGTGGGCCTCCACCAGCGCGTCCAGCCCCAGGCTTTCGGCCTGCTGCCGATAGTCCCGAAGCTGCACTTTGTCGAGAATCGCGCAAATCAGCAGTACCGCCGATGCTCCCAATGTCTTTGCCTGGTAAATCATGTACTCGTCCACGGTAAAGTCTTTTCGCAGCACCGGAATCCGCGCCGAGCCGGTGATCTCCTTCAGATACTGATCCGCACCCCGGAAATAAAAGGGCTCCGTCAGGCAGGAGATGGCCGACGCACCTGCCACCTCATATTCCTTGGCAATCTCCAGATACGGAAAATCCGGCGCAATGAGCCCCTTGGATGGGGACGCTTTCTTCACCTCGCAGATGTAGGACATGCCCGGTACCGCCAAAGCCCGGTAAAAGCATCCGCCTGCTGCGGCGTTATCTGCTCCTGTCAAAGCCCCCGCCCCGCCATGTTTCTTAGATCGAAGCAGTTCTTCCGCCAACCCTTTCATTTCCGCCGGACTGCACCGCCGTTTTTCCTCTTCGATTCGTTCCCTTGTCTTTCCTGCTATTTCCTCTAAGATATTCATTCCGCATTGCTTTCCTTTACAAATTCTTCCAGTTTCTTTTGTGCCGCGCCGCTGTCGATCAGTTCTTCGGCCATCCGCACGCCCTGCTCCATGGTCTCGGCCTTGCCTGCGATATAGAGGGCTGCGCCTGCGTTCAGGCAGACCGCCTGGCGCTTCGGACCTTTGTCAGCGCCATTTAAAATATTCCTGGTAATCTCCGCATTTTCCTGGGGTGTACCGCCCTTCAGCGCATCCTTTTTGCAACGTGTATAACCGAACTGCTCCGGTGCGATTTCGTAGGAGGTGAACTTGCCATCCCGAATCTCGCAGACGGAGGTGGGTGCGCACATGGAGATTTCGTCCAGCTTATCCTGTCCGTAGACTACCATGCCTTTCGTCACGCCCAGATTTTCCATAACCTGTGCCAGAGGCTCCACCAGACTGCCGTCGAAGACGCCCATCAGCTCCATATTGGCTCCGGCCGGGTTACTTAATGGTCCAAGGATGTTAAACACGGTGCGGATGCCCAGCTCCTTGCGGATGGGAGCCACATATTTCATGGCGATATGATAATTCTGGGCAAACAGGAAACAGATGTTAATCTTCTTCAGAAGCTCCGCGCTCTTTTCCGGGGAAATGGTGATGTTCACGCCCAGAGCCTCCAGCACATCCGCTGCGCCGGATTTAGAGGATGCCGCCCGGTTGCCGTGCTTGGCTACGGGGACGCCACCTGCCGCGATGACCATGGAAGCCGTGGTGGAGATATTGAAGGAATTGGAGCCGTCGCCGCCGGTTCCCACGATTTCCAGCACATCCATGTCGTGAAGCAGCTTCACGCAGTGGGCCCGCATACCGGCCGCCGAAGCCGTAATTTCATCGATGGTCTCACCCTTCAGAGACAGAGCTGTCAGATAAGAGGACATCTGCACCGGCGTCGCCTCGCCGCTCATGATCTCATTCATGACTGCTTCTGCCTCTTCATAAGTCAGGTTCTCTTTCTTTGCCAGTTTTAAAATCGCTTCCTTAATCATCTTACTACCTCCATAAAATTTTCTATCATCTGTTTCCCATCGGGCGTCATCACCGATTCGGGATGAAACTGTACGCCGAAAATGGGATATTTCGTATGTTCCACTGCCATGACCTCGCCGTCGTCGGAGCGGGCCGTCACCCGAAGCTCCTCCGGTAAAGTCTCCTCCAGGGCCGCCAATGAATGGTACCGGGCCGCCGGGAATGTCTCATCCAAGCCTTTGAATAGCTGACTTTCTCCGGTCTTATGGATCAGCTTTTTCTTGCCGTGCATCAGCTCTTTTGCGTAGGAGACCGTTCCGCCGAAGGCCTCGCAGATGGCCTGATGCCCCAGGCAGACTCCGAAGATGGGAACCTTGCCCGCGAAATGACGGATGACCGGAATACAGATGCCTGCGTCCGCGGGTCTGCCGGGGCCGGGAGAAAGCAGAATTGCTTCCGGCTTTAGGCTATCAATTTCCTTCACGGTGGCTTCGTCATTTCGAATAACCCGGATGTCCGGCTCCACCGAGCCCACCAGCTGGTAGAGGTTATAGGAAAAGCTGTCATAATTGTCGATTAATAGTATCATTCCAGTCCCTCCTGTGCCTTTTCGATGGCCTGTACCACGGCCCGGGCCTTGCTGCAGCACTCCTCGAATTCTTTCTCCGGTACGCTGTCCGCCACGATGCCCGCGCCGGAGCGGATACAGATTTCTCCGTTTTTCTTGTAGACCAGCCGGATGGCGATGCAGGTATCCAGGTTCCCGGCGAAATCCAGATAACCGATGGCCCCGCCGTAGATGCCCCGCTTGGACTGCTCCAGCTCCTCTATAATCTGGCAGGCCCGGAACTTCGGCGCGCCTGAAAGGGTGCCTGCCGGGAGAATGGCGTCCACCGCATCTACCGCGTCCTTATCGTCCCGGATGATTCCGGTGACAGTGGAACCCAGATGCATCACATGGGAGAAATGCTCCACAGTCATGTATTTCTCCACCTGTACCGTGCCGATTTTGCTGATTTTTCCGATGTCATTTCGTCCCAGATCCACCAGCATATTGTGCTCGGCCAGCTCCTTTTCGTCCTTCAAAAGTCCTTCCTCCAGCTCCCGGTCCTCTTCCTTTGTCCGTCCCCTGGGGCGGGTGCCCGCCAACGGGAAGGTGCTTAAATGACCATCCTCCAGCTTCACCAAAGTCTCCGGGGACGCGCCCGCGATCTCGATATCGTCGCTGGAGAAGTAGAACATGTAGGGCGAAGGATTGCTGACCCGCAATACCCGGTAGGTATCAAAGAGGCTGCCCTCGGCTTTGGCCCGCATGGGATTCGACAGCACTACCTGGAAAATGTCGCCCTCGCGGATGTATTCCTTCGCTTTCTCAACCATCTGGCCGTAACGCTCTTTCGGGAATTTGGGTTGAATCTCGGATTTCAACCTCAATGGCCGGAACTCCGGCTTCTGTCCGGTGCGGATAAGCTCTGCCAGCCTTTTAAGCTTCTCTTTTGCCTTCCGATAAGACTCCTCCACATGTTCCGTCCGCACGCCTGCAATCAGGAAGATTTTCTGCTTATAGTGATCGAAGGCAATAACCTCGTCGAAGAGCATCAGATCCATATCCCGGAAGTCCTGCTGCTCCGCGTCGCTAAGGTTCAGCTTCGGCTCGCTGTACTTGATGTAATCATAGGAGAAGTAGCCTACCAGGCCGCCGGTAAATGGGGGCAAGCCTTCCAGCACCGGGCTTTTATAGTCCTTCAAAATTTCCCGGAGGGCTTCGCCCGGGTGGGTGATCTTTCGCACTTCCACAGTCTCTGATGCGTCTGTGGCATCTGTTTTCCCTGCCTCAGCCTCCTGCGTCTTTGCCCCTATCCGGGCCTCCGCCGTCCGCCGGATGGTCAGCTCCCCGTCCGTCAGATTCAGCTCCAGCGTGGGATGACAGCCCAGAAAGGAATATCGGCCCCAGCTCTCGGTCTGGCTGGCACTCTCCAGCAGGTAGCAATGGCGGCTGGAGCCCCGCAGGGTCCTAAGTACTTCCACCGGCGTGTAGCGGTCTGCGTACAGCTCCCGGCATACGGGAATTCTGCGGTATTCGCCCGACGCCGCTATCTTCTTTACTTCTTCAAGGCTTGGATACATCACTTTTTCCTCCTGTCCTAAAAAGAATGTGCCTTGGCAACCATCTACCACTGCGCCGAGTGCGATAATATTTTTTATGTAATAGGGGATTCCATAGGAATTTCCTATTACATAAAAAAATCCCTGACAGACTTCTACATCTGTCAGGGACGAGTTCTACAAATTATATACCACCCGCGGTACCACCCTGTTTCACGGAACGAACCGTGCTCTTTGCGGAATACCTACATATTCCCGGCAACTGACGTATGCCCTACGTCGCAGAATACTTGGTTTACATCATATCCATTCTGATATCTGACCTTTGACTGCGCCCTCAGCGGTCCATTTGATATCCTGCATCTCGATCCGGCTTCCACCTCCCCGGACTCTCTGGGCGCGCATGAACATCGTTATCTCCGCTTCAACGGTTTAGTTCATAAAATTTTTTATTAACTTATCACGATGGTAGGGATTTGTCAACCCCTTTTTCTATTCTCGTTTTTTCTTTTTCTTGTATTCGAAAATTTTTGTTTTTTATACCCTATTTCTTAATTATTTCCGGTATGGCTCATAACAGCCGCGGAATAGGGCGGCATATAAATCTCAATCTTGCCGTCGCACACCAGATAGTGGGCTTTTTCCAGGTTAAATTCTTCTTCCATGGACAGCACATGGCGCTCAAACAGTTCGCCGTCCGAAATCTCGATCTGCCAGACCGGAATCGTCATGCGCTCCGCTTCCTCAGTATTATTGATAATGGTCAGCACATGATTATCGTCCAAAAAACGGCCAAAGGCGAAATGTCCGTCCTTGGCGTACACCGGGATACCGCTGCCCCGACGACAGGCCGGGTTTTCCTTGCGGACGCGGATCAGCTCCTTGTGGTAACGGATCAGATCCTGATCCTCATGGCCCCAGGGATAGGTTCTCCGGCTGTCCGGATCGGTGAAGCCGCAGACGCCGGCCTCGTCACCATAGTAAATGGTCGGCGCGCCGTGCCAGGTCATCATCATGGCCACCGCCTCCCGGAAGACCGCCTTGGAGACGCCTTCCTCGGCCGCCTCGCTGCCCAGTTCATCCACGCGGCCCACCTTATGGTTGGTGCGGGTCAGAAAACGGGAATGGTCGTGGTTCGAAAGCTGATTCATGGCAATCAGATAGGACTGGCCCGTAAAGGCGCAGGATTTTTCCCGCAGGGTATCAATAAAGGCATTCGCATTGTTCATCAAATCCGGCTCCCTGCCGTCGCTGTGCTTCTCCATGCCGGTCAGATACCAGGTAATGGGCTCCATGAAGGTGTCGTAATTCATAATGGAATCCCACTCGCCGCCCTTCAGCCAGCTGGTGGCGTCGCCGTAGTGCTCCGCATAAATGACAGCCTCCGGATTGGCCTCCTTCACATTTTTCCGGAAATCCTGCCAGAATTTATGGTTGAAATCCGCGGACAATCCTAAATCTGCCGCCACGTCCAGACGCCAGCCATCCACATTATAAGGCGGAGAAACCCATTTCCGGGCAATGCCCATAATATAGTCATAAAGCTCCTGAGAGGTCTCGTAGCTCAGCTTCGGCAGGGTGTCGTGACCCCACCAGCCGTCGTAATAGGGATTGTACGGCCACTCATGGGTATTATTGAACTTGAAGAAATTCCGGTAGGGACTTTTCTCGGAGACATAAGCGCCCTTTTCGTAGTCGCCGTCATCCTCGTAAATGCATTCCCGATCCAGCCATTTGTTGAAGGATCCACAGTGGTTAAAGACGCCGTCCAGCAGCACGCGCATGCCGCGTTTATGCACCTCCTCCACAAAATGGATAAAGAATTCGTTGCTGGCCTCCAGGTTTTCCTTGCTCACTACACGCTTAATATACTTTGTCGCTTTTTTATTATCCAGCTCACCCGGCGGGAGCAGCTCACCGCCGTCCTCTTTGATCACTGTATAATGGGGATCGATATAATCATAATCCTGACAATCGTATTTATGATTGGACGGGGACACGAATATCGGGTTCATGTAAATGACCTCGATGCCCAAATCCTGCAGATAATCCAATTTATCCAGGATGCCCTGCAGATCGCCGCCGTAGAACCGGCGCACGTCCATGCCCTCAGGCGGTTCGCTCCAGTCCTTTACCTGTTCCACCTGCTGGTGGATATAGCTGTATTCTCCTGTCAGCACATCATTGGTGGGATCGCCGTTGCAGAAGCGATCCACGTAGATCTGGTACATGACCGCGCCCTTGGCCCAGTCCGGCGTAGCGAAGCCCGGAATGATGCGGAAAGCATAGCTGTCCTGCAGATTATTGGTGATGCTCAGCTTATTATAAAAAAGCCGCTCCTCATCGGAACGGATTTCAAAATAATAATAGATGGTGTCAGTTCCTACTTCAATGTCAATCTCATAATAATCAAAGCGGCCTCTGGAACAGACCTTTGTCATCGGATTCCGTTCTTCACCGCTAATAAAATATACAGCTTCTACATTATCCTTTGCAGTTCGAAAGCGTAACTTTACCCGTTCGCCTGCTTTCGGCTCCAGCGGAATCCGAAAGCCCTCCGACTCCTCTACGAAAAGCGCCTGTCGGTTAATCTTTCCCATAATTCTCTCTCTTTCTGTCACAGCCGCTCTTCTGTGGCTGCTCCCTGGTTATTATTTTATAATACCAGCTCTTTCATTTCAACATTTGTTTATTACGTAACAATCTTGCCTATCTGCAGACTTCTGTCCCATATATTCTGTCTCTGCTGTTATTACAGATATTTCCGCACAAAGTGAAACAGACAGCTCGCGCTGTCTGTTTCAGGAGAAGGTATTTCTTTTTACTTATGGGGTGTAGCAAAAACTATATAATGTATTGGGGGTTTTACGAGTATTATTATATCATAATGTCGCGATAAGTGTGCACAAACTTCACAAAAATCATCATCTGTTTTTGTGAAATATCCACAATACTAATCCGTCATAATGACGAAAACGCTAGTCTGGCGCTGTAAAAAAAGGGATCTCACTAAATCGTGAAATCCCTAAAAGCTCACTTTTATACAGCCGGTATGGCCTCTTCCTTTTCAAACAATGCCTCGAACTCGTCCCGGGAGATCTTTTCTTTCTCCAGAAGCAGCGCTGCGGCTGCGTCCAGGACGTCGCGGTGATCCAGGATGATGGCTTTGGCCTTATCGTAGCACTCGTCTACGATTCGCTTGACTTCCGAATCGATCTTGCTTGCCACGTTCTCGCCATAACCCTTGGTGTGGCCGTAATCACGGCCCAGGAAGACTTCCTCGTCGGAATCATAGCTGACCAGACCAAGCTCGTCGGACATGCCGTACTTGGTGACCATGGCGCGGGCCACTCTCGTAGCCTGCTTGATATCCTGGGAAGCGCCGGTGGTGATATCGTCGAAAATCAGCTCTTCGGCGATACGTCCGCCTAAGGATACCTCGATATCCTGCAACATCTTTCCCTTGGTATTGAACATCTCATCCTTCTCCGGCAATGGCATGGTGTAGCCGGCCGCTCCTACGCCGGTGGGAATGATAGATACACTGTATACAGGTCCCACATCCGGCAGCACATGGAACAGGATCGCGTGCCCTGCCTCGTGGTACGCAGTGATGCGCTTCTCCTTCTCGGAGACGATGCGGCTCTTTTTCTCTGCGCCGATGCCCACCTTCACGAAGGACTTGCGGATATCCGCCTGGGTGATATAAGGACGGTTGTCCTTGGCTGCCAGAATGGCTGCCTCGTTCATCAGATTTTCCAGATCCGCGCCGGTCATGCCTGCGGTGGTCTGGGCTATCTGCTTCAAATCCACATCCTCTGCCAGCGGCTTATTCTTCGCATGAACCTGCAGAATCTCTTCTCTGCCGCGCACATCCGGTCTGCCCACCATGATCTTACGGTCAAAACGACCCGGACGCAAGATAGCCGGATCGAGAATGTCCACACGGTTGGTGGCCGCCATGACGATGATGCCCTCGTTGACGCCGAAGCCGTCCATCTCCACCAGCAGCTGGTTCAGGGTCTGCTCACGCTCATCATGACCGCCGCCCATACCGCTGCCGCGGCGTCTCGCCACCGCGTCAATCTCGTCGATAAATACGATACAGGGGCTGTTCTTCTTGGCATCCGCGAACAGATCACGGACACGGGAAGCACCTACACCGACAAACATCTCTACGAAATCCGAACCGGAGATACTGAAGAACGGCACGCCTGCCTCGCCTGCAACAGCCTTGGCCAGCAGGGTCTTACCGGTTCCGGGAGGACCCTCCAGCAGCACGCCTTTTGGGATGCGCGCGCCTACCTGAGTATATTTCTGTGGAAGCTTCAGGAAATCTACGATCTCACGAAGCTCTTCTTTTTCTTCCTGCAGACCTGCCACATTTTTAAAGGTGGTGTGAATCTGCTCCTGGGTGGTCATACGGGCCCGGCTTCTGCCGAAGTCCATCATCTTGCCGCCACCGCCGCCGTTGGCCTGACGGTTCATCAGGATCATCATAACGACTACGGCCACTACAGCCGCCAGAAGGGGCGCGCCCAGGGACGCCATCCAGTTATTGGTGCTCACTGCAGCAAAGGCTACCGCCACATTCTCAGACTCCAGAAGCTCTCTGGCCTCTGTGGTGTCTGCCACATTCACATCCTGACGGCTGCCGTCCTTCAGGGTCAGGCGCACCGTGCCGGTAGGTGTAGCTTCGGACTGGCTGATCACGGCAGATACTACCTCGCCGTTCTCCACGGCAGTCTCAAACTGCTGATAGGTATACAGATTTTCCATGTCCATCCGTTTTACGTAGGTACTGAACAGATAGACCAGCACCAGTAAAAATACGAAATAGATTCCGGAAATCCGAAATTGTCTGTTGTTCAAAATGTGTCCTCCTTATATCCGTACGTTCAGCCCGCGCCGTTCGCAAAACCGCTCCTGCGGAGCTCCCCGCTGCTCCGCAGCTCATTTTTGCTCATGACGTGGCGCTCATCTCATGCTTATACACAGACAGATTTTCATGCAAGCATGAAATCTGCCTCTGCATAAGCATGGCTGAACTGTTAATCAACGAACTCCAGTACGCCGATGTACGGCAGATTCCGGTACTTCTGATCGTAATCCAGGCCATAGCCCACCACGAACTCATCCGGAATCGTAAATCCGGTGTATTCCACGTCCACATCTACGACTCTGCGGTCCGGCTTGTCAAGCAGGGTACACAGGGTCATGGTCTTCGGGTTACGCTGTCCCAGAAGCTTTACCAGGTGGCTTAAGGTCCGTCCGGAATCGATGATGTCCTCTACGATAATCACGTTCTTGCCCTGCAGCGGCTCGTCCAGGTCCTTGCTTAAGCGTACCACGCCGCTGGACTTGGTCTCCGCGCCGTAGCTGGATACCT
Source organism: Laedolimicola sp. (assembly GCF_051972735.1). Taxonomy (NCBI): domain Bacteria; kingdom Bacillati; phylum Bacillota; class Clostridia; order Lachnospirales; family Lachnospiraceae; genus Laedolimicola; species Laedolimicola sp. The sequence continues at coordinate 64,188 of NZ_JBOKYU010000004.1, forward strand.
GCATAAAGTCGATGGTCACCGGCACGGTAATTCTCTTGGCCAGCTCGCATACAAAGAATACGCTGCCCTTCAGGATACAAATCAGGTGAACCTCTTCGCCTGCAAACTTTTCGCTGATCTTCTGTCCCAGCTCTCTGATCTTCGCGTCTACTTCCTCTTCGGGAATCATAACTCTGATTTTCTCAGCCATGTTCATTTCCTCCGCTTATCTGTACTTTTAAAATGTTCCTTGTCTCTTCCGTGACCTTGTACGCTTCGCTGATACGATGCCCCGGAATCCATACAATATGCGCTCCATCCGCCAGCAGCAGAAGCTCGTCCCGCTCAGATGCCGGCACCTTTTCATCAATCAGATACGCCTTCAGCTTTTTGCGCCCGTGCGCTCTGTTAATCTCCAGATAATCCCCGGGCTTACGCCCCCGGATCTCCAGACATTTTTTTATTTTATCATAGTCAAACCATTTCGTATATGTTTTTTGGGGAATAATTTCAATTTTTTCCTCCGGATACAGGGTAAATTTCCATTTTTGTCCCCGGATGGTAACGCTGCCGGGAATCTCCGGACAGAACGATATGGGACTGGTTTTCTCACCGTCCTGCTGCCGTGCAGGCTTCTCACTCCGACTGAGCCGCACGCCCTCATATTCCCGTCTTGCGCTGCGGTCACCCGGCAGATCCATTCTGCTCCCGGTCTGCTTTTCGAACAGCTCCCGAAGCATCTCGATGTGAACCCGCTCCACGTCCTTGAGTCCGCCAAGCTCCGCCATGCACCGTCGCAGCAGTCTGCTTCCGATCAGGGGATCCTGCATGGAAAATGCGTTGGTGAATACAAACCGTGCGCCGTCCTCTTCCCGCACACAGAGCCGGTAGGCTTCCGCCGTCTTCCGCTCCAGAAACGCCTCCACCTCCCCAAGCTCCGCAGCCGCCTCGGCCACATGTCGGATCGCCTTCGCATTGACGCTCTCCCGGGCCGTCTTCAGAATGTCACCCCGAATCCGGTTGCGTGTGTAGTCCATGCTCAGGTTTGTGCTGTCAGTGCGCCAGGCTATCCCTCGCCCGGTCAGCCACGTCTCGACTTCCTCACGCTCTGCGCAGAGCAAAGGCCGAATGATATTGTCCCGCGCCGGGCTCATGCCGGACAGCCCCTTTAGGCCGCTTCCGCGGAACAGCTGAAACAGTACCGTCTCCGCCTGATCCCCCGCATGGTGGGCCACCGCAATCCGCGCACCCCCAAGACGCTCCGCTTCCTCCGCGAAGGCCTCATACCTGCAGAGCCGTCCGGCCTCCTCCAGCGTCAGATGCTCCCGCTTAGCCCGGCCCTGCACGTCAAAGGAACGGACGGAAAGCGGAACCTCCAGGCTTCCGCAAAGCTCCCGCACATAGGCCTCGTCCCCGTCGGCCTCCGCGCCCCGCAGACAATGATTTACATGCACTGCGGACAGCGCTGCGCCCTTTTCTCCGCACAGCTCTTTCAACAGGAAAAGCAGGCATACGGAATCCGCACCTCCCGATATGCCCGCCACAATCCTGTCTCCCGGACGAATCATCTGATATTTTTCTGTAAATGCACGCACACGATCCAGCATTTCCCAGTTTTCCTTTCGTAGTTTTTCCATTGCTTTTAGTATACCATATCTCTTTAATACTTTACCAGCCCCATCACCAACACCGTCATATCGTCGACAGGCTCCTTCTCCCGGTACTGACGCACCCGGGCCAGAATGTAAGCTGCCAGCTCGGACGGATTTCCTGTATCGTGCTCCAGAATGATATCCTTTATCAATTTCTCCTGATGAGCCGCAGGCAACGCATCCAGCACACCGTCGGTGACCATGATGACCATGTCGCCGTCGTAGAGCTTTTTACTGGTACAGTCCGGCTCCAGCTTGTGAAAGACGCCCGCAGGCAGGCTGGTTGAGGAAATGGTTTCCACCCAGTTTTCCCGCCGGATAAAGGTGGTGGACGCGCCCACCTTCAGGAACTCGCAGATACCCGTATACAAATCCAGCGAACTGATATCAATGGTGGAGAACACCTGCGCGTCCGACCGCACGATCAACGCCGAATTGATCATCCGCACCGCCGTCTCCTTGGAGAATCCCGCCTCCAGAAACTGCTCCAGCAGATCGATGACCATCTCACTATCCCGGTAAGCCGCCATGCCGGACCCCATACCGTCCGACAGCGCCCCGATAAACTGCCCCTCCCGGCACCGATGCAGGGAAAAATTGTCCCCGGAAATGGTTTCTTTACTTTTGACCGCCTTCTCTACGCCGCAGAGCACTTGGAAGTTCGTCCGTTCCGCGAAAAGTACCGTCACCTTCTCACTGCCCACAAAGGCCCGGCTGTCCTTGCCCGGCATCATGGCCTTCTTCATCATCCTGGACAATACCTCTGCAATATCCTTCGTCGCCACACATTTCCGCCTGCGGGTACTGACCGTCAGATATACCTCCTGCCGCCGGTGCTCCTCCTGATAGACCAGCACTGAATGGACGTAGAGTCCCATACCCTTCAGCTTTTTCGCTAAAACCTGTTCCAGTTCCTCGTCTGGCCTGGTATCCCAGGCATATTCTACGGTATCCGTCATGATCTGGGCCATTTCCCCCAGCTGTATCGCCACTGCAGCGCGGTTTTCTTCCAGCCTGTTCTTCCAGAGCAGCTTCATTTTCTCTGTCTTATCCAGCTGTTCGTTCTCCGGAACGGCTTCCGCTTTCTGTCCTTCTCCCGCGAAGCTTACCGCCAGATTGCCGAAGGCCTCCCGGTAATCCCGCAGGCGCTGCTGCACCGGATTGGGCGCTTCCTCATTTTCCATGGGAAGGGGTCTTAAAATCCATGCCAGAATCCCGCCGCAGATTACCGTCAGTGAACACACCAAAAGCCCCTGGGCCGCCCCCAGCAGGATGGCGTAATCCCGATCCATCTGAAGCATCCCCACGCCGATCTGCATCGCCGCCACACAGCTGCCCGCCACAATTCCGTAGAGCCAGCCGTAATTTTCCTCTCGTCTCACCTTTTACTCCTCCTCGTCTTCTGTGTGTGTCTGTGTGATTGGGAATTATAGAGGACAGAAACGGATTATTTTGTCAAATGGAGGCGGGTGATTTCAGATCTTTTCGGCAAAAGGGGACATAGAATTCTGTTTAAGAACCTGCCGGAAAGCATAAAGGCTGTCCGGAACCTTCCCTGTCCCGGACAGCCTTTGCATACACGCATTATGTAAACCAATTATTCTTTAGCCTTGAACAGAATCTCATCCGGATAAACCAGTCCGAGCCGCTCCTTCGCCACTTCCTCCACATACTTCTTGGTCTGGACGTATTTGCCAAGCTCCTCGATATCCTTCGAGCGCTGTTCCTCTTCTTCGATCTGAGCCATCAGCTGTTCTTCCTGCTTCTGATAGGCCGCGTTCTTCTGCTGGAGCCGATGCTTTGCATAAAAACCCGTTACCAGAAGACACATGACTGTCAGTACAATCAGTCGGTAGCCCATACGCTTTCTGCGATTCATTCCGCGCCGGGTCTTCGTCGTCATAGCTCCTTCCGCCTCACTTTCATTCTGAAAACTGTTTCCACAGCCAGTCTTTCTTCGCTTTTCCACAGAAACATCTGTCTGTGGGTATATTTATTTAATTATAATCTTTTTTATACATTTATGCAATTTTTTTCTTATGAAATTGACTATATTTCGAAACATTTTCGAAAGCAGCAGCCAGGAAAGCATGCCCAGCACCACTGCCGCCACAGCAAAGCCCCTTACCGCCCCGCTGTTCTCCCGGTACAGCATCCGGAAAATCAGGAAACCGCAGAGCAGCCAGTAGGCCAGATCCTCCGCTGCCATCCAGACGGTCCCATGGAAAATCAGCTGCCGGAAGACCTTCAATCCCCCGTACAGGAAGGCCAGGGCCGCGCCGCAGAGGAAGGCTTTTCCAAAAAACTGCAGTTCAAAAAGAATTCCACCGGCCATAGGCTATTTGAACAGGCGGCCCAGGATCGACGCGCCCGCCTTATGAAAATCTGTGACCTCCGAGTAGGCCATGCTGTCAATCCGCCCCTCGATATCCACCTCGCCCTTTTCCAGGGTCAGACGATTCACATGGAGATCGGCGCCTTTGATGGTCAGCATACCCTGTTCCGTCTCCAGCAGGATTTCCGCGATATCGAAGGAAATCACGTCGGTCACGCCGCTGATGGTGCCCGTCCGCCGGTTGCTTAAGAGCAGCTTGTGGGCTTTCGCGTATTGCTTTTCTTCCAAAAAAAGACCTCCCCATACACTTACTAGTTTACAACTAAATGTATGAAAAGGTCTTTCTCATTATTCCTGTTTTTAAAGATAACGGTAGAGCTCCTTGGCGTCATCCTTGCGGACGGTCTCCTGAACGTCCAGAACCTCCACCTTTACGGACTTGCTGCCAAACTGAATCTCGATGACGTCACCCGTCTTCACGTTCACAGACGCCTTGGCCACCTTGTCGTTGACCAGCACGCGTCCCGCGTCACAGGCTTCATTGGCTACGGTCCTCCGCTTAATCAGCCGGGAAATCTTTAAATATTTATCAAGACGCATAGATTAGTTCAGGGCATCCTTCAGTGCTTTTCCAGCCTTAAACTTCGGGGACTTGGAAGCCGCAATCTTCATAGCCTCGCCAGTCTGCGGGTTTCTTCCCTCTCTTGCAGCTCTCTCAGATACCTCGAAGGTTCCGAATCCAACCAGCTGGATCTTCTCGCCCTTCTTCAGCTCCTCTGCTACTACATCTGTGAAAGCCTTCAGAGCCTTCTCTGCGTCCTTCTTGGATAATTCAGTCTTCTCTGCGATAGCAGCAACTAATTCCATTCTGTTCATCTGGTAATTCCTCCTAATAATACTACTACTCTTTTTTGTCGATGATATGTCTGTGTGTGCGTTCTGCCATATCTTCTTTCCTATTTATACCCGTTTCTCAATTATTTGTCAAGGCATTTCGGGTTTTGTTACTCAAATATGGGAGCGATTGCTGCTGCCAGCGCATCCTTCTGTGCCTGGGCTTCTGCCAGATTTTTTCCGAGTGTAGTAAAATAGGTCTTGATCTTCGGCTCGGTTCCGGAGGGACGAACGATGACCTCGGCGCCGCCTTCCAGCTTGTACACCAGAACATTGGCTGCCGGGAGTCCTGTCTCCTCAGGCTTCTTATAATCAGTTACCTTCACTACCGCATAATCGCCGAGCTTTGCAGGCGGATTCTGGCGCAGCCCGTCCATAATGCCGGCCATCTTGTCCATACCGGACAGTCCCGGGAACTCAAAGCTGTCTACCTTGTTCAGATAACGGCCATATTTCTCATAGATCTCCTCCAGACGCTGTTTGATAGAGGAACCAATGCTCCGGTAATAAGCTGCCATCTCACAGATGAGCATGGAACCGATAATCGCGTCCTTGTCACGTACATAGGGGCCTGCCAGATAACCGTAGCTCTCCTCAAAGCCGAAGATAAAGCGGTCTACCTCACCTGCTGCCTCCAGCTGCGCGATCTGGTCTCCAATCCATTTGAAGCCGGTCAGAACGCTTCTCAGCTCCACGCCGTAATTCTTCGCTACCGCATCCGCCAGCGGAGTGGATACGATGGATTTCACCGCCACCGGATTCTTCGGCATGGTGCCCTTCTCGATGCGGCCTGCGCAAATGTAGTCCAGAAGCAGTACGCCCATCTCATTACCGGATACCAGCTCGTAGCTGCCGTCCGGACACTTCATGGCGATACCCACGCGGTCCGCATCCGGGTCAGTGGCCAGCATCAGGTCTGCCTCTGTCTTCTTGGCCAGCTCCAGTCCCAGACGAAGAGCCTCAAAGATCTCCGGGTTCGGGTACGGGCAGGTGGGGAAGTGACCGTCCGGATACTGCTGCTCCGGTACAATGGTCACGTCAGTGATGCCGATATCCTTCAGCACCCTGGTAACCGGCACCAGACCGGAACCGTTCAGCGGGGAGTATACCAGCTTCAGGCCGGATGCAGCGCAGATTCCCGGACGCACGCTGCGGGCCTCGATAGCCTGGTACAGGGCTTCCTTACAGTCGTCGCCCACATATTCAATAAGTCCGGCCTTGATTCCTTCCTCAAAATCCATAACCTTCGCGCCGGTCAGGATATCTGTCTTCTGAATCTCCGTGTATACAATATCAGCCGCCTCGTCCGTCATCTGGCAGCCGTCCGGGCCGTAGGCCTTATAGCCGTTGTATTTCGCCGGATTATGGGACGCGGTCACCATGATACCCGCATTGGCCTCATAATAACGGGTCGCGAAGCTCAGGGCCGGAACCGGCATCAGAGCGTCGTAGATGCGAACCTTGATTCCATTGGCTGCCAGTACGCCGGCTGCTGTCTTCGCGAACACGTCGCTGTTGATACGGCTGTCGTAGCTGATGGCTACCAGCTGCTTGCCGCCCTGGGTCTTTACCCAGTTGGCCAGACCCTGGGTGGCCTGACGAACCACATAGATATTCATACGGTTAGATCCTGCTCCCAGCACGCCGCGCAGGCCTGCAGTACCGAACTTCAGGGCCACTGCGAAGCGATCCTTAATCTCATCGTCCTTACCCTCGATACCCTTCAGTTCCTCTGTCAGAGCCGGATCCTCCAGTTCTGTGTCCATCCAACGCTTATAATCGTCCAAATACATAACTTATACCTCACTCATACAGTTTTTTAGATAGAGTTATCTATGCTTAATTTTAGAATATTTGTACAGCAAAGTCAATGTATCCGGGCATATTTTACAGCACATTTACGATACCCATAACTCTTTTACCATTTTCTTCCTGCTTTCATTCTGGGCCAGGAAAACCTGCAGCTTCTCGGCGCTTTTTTCCGGCACCCAGGCCTTGTTGGTATGGTAATAATGATGCACCAGCTTCCAGGCCTTCTCCGGGTAACAGAGGCTGGCAGCCAGATAGGCCCGCTCCTCCCCGGACAGAGGGCGTTCACGCTCGTAGGCTGTCAGCATCCGCTCTGCCAGCCCACCGTTCCAGTTGTGCTTCTCCATGATTTTCCGCAGGAACTGGCTCACATCGTTCATCTGCACATTGATTTCAAACCGGGAGAAGTTCACCAGGGCCGTTTCCTGCCGCTGAAGCAGGATATTGTGATGGACATACTCCCCGTGGCAGAGGTGTTCGCCATCCACGGCCTGCTGATACAGCTTTTCACTGCCGGAAGCCTTCAGAAGCTCCAGGGCATCCGCTCCATTCTGGAAAATGGTTTCGGCGCACTGAAGATATAAGAGTTCAAACTCGCCCTTTTTCTGCCGGGTGCGGATAAAATTCCGGGCACGCTTCATTTCCCGGTTATGCTTTTCTAACTCTTCCGACCGGTCGGCGCCCTGAATCCGGCGGCGCTCCGCCCCTTCTGTGCGCAGAACGCCCCGAAGCTCCCGGTGAACCCGGGCCAGCAGACGCATACTTTTCAAAAGCTCTTCCTCATTCTTCGGATCGCATTCCCGCCCCGGCGGCCAGTCCTTGATGATGTAGGGCGTCTCATAGTCGCCGATGGTTACAAGCTCCCCTTCTTTGTTGGCCTGCACCTGATCCACGGCGCAGACGCCGCGCTCCGCCAGAATCCCCAGCACCCGCTGTTCCAGGGGAAGCTTTGCGCGCGAGCCTGCAAATTCCTTTATCATTTTTAAGCCGTCTTTTGTCTCCAACATGATTCCGCCCCGGCCGCCGTAGCTTCGAAGAACCTCCAGATCATACTGCTCCAGGATTTGCAGCGCTTTTTCGTTCACAAAAATCCCCCCGTTCCTTTCAAATCTATGAGGAAACGAGGGGTAATATTCTTTCTAAGAGATATTCTTTTGTATTGTATTCCGGGTGCTCAATAACGGCCTCCAGCATGGCGTTCAGGATGACTCCTAAGGTCGGTCCCGGCTTCACGCCCGCATCTATGAGATCTCGGCCGGTCACGGCCAGATCCTTTAGGGACAGGCAGTTTTGGGCTTCCAGTATCTCTGTATACAGACGCTCGATTTCTGACAGCCGCGCAAGCTTCTCCGGCAGCAGCGCCGGATTCTGGGCCAGCGCATCCGCCCGGGCAAGCTTCAGATAATCCGGAAACAGATCCGCGCCAATCCGGTGAATGGCCCGGCGCACGCCCCGATGATTCAGCGGAAACTGCCGATCATCATGGAACTCCACCAGCCTCACCACTCTTTTGCGGGTGTCGTTGTCAAATTTCAGGCGGCGTAAGATTCCATTTGCCATCTCGGCACCAAGCTTCGCATGCCCGTGAAAATGGTCAATACCCTGCTCATCCGTAGTACGGGTGGCAGGCTTGCCCATATCGTGCAGCAAAGCTGCCCAGCGGAGGGCTTTGTCCTTCTCTACGCCGGTCAGGGTCCGCAGAATGTGTTCACCCACGTTCCAGCAGTGATGGGGATTGTGCTGGGGCGTCTCCATGCAGGCGTCGAATTCCGGCAGAATCACCGCCGTAATGCCCGTCTCCCAGACCACGCGGAATACCTCCGGGTGATCCGAGGTCAGAAGCTTCATCAGCTCCACCTGAATCCGCTCGGCGCTGACCTTAGTCAGTCTCGTTGCAAATTCCGCCAGGGCCGCTTTTGTCTCCGCCTCAATCTCAAAATCCAGCTGGGCAGAAAAACGGACTGCCCGCAGGATTCGCAGGGCGTCCTCGGTAAACCGCTCTCTCGGGTCGCCCACACAGCGGATCTGTCCGCGCTCCAGGTCGCCGATACCGCCGAAGGCATCTACCAGACCCTCTTTTTCATTATATGCCATGGCATTGATGGTAAAGTCCCGCCGCTTCAGATCTTCCAGAAGATTTGGCGTGAACAGCACCTGCTCCGGGTGGCGGCCGTCCAGATATTCGCCGTCAATCCGGTAGGTGGTGACCTCGAAGCCTTCTTTTCCGTTCAGGACCGTCACGGTTCCGTGCTGGAGCCCCGTGTCCACCGTTCTGGGAAATAAAGCCTTCACCTGCTCCGGTCTGGCGTTGGTGGTGATATCCCAGTCCGCCGCCTCCCGTCCCAGAATGGCGTCGCGCACACAGCCGCCCACCACATAGGCTTCGTAGCCGGCGGCGGTGAGGGTCGTGATGATTTCATTAGCTTTTTCAGGAATCTGAATCTTCATGTGCGCGTGTCCTTTCTATCTTATTTCCGGGCGTTTTCCGTCAGAATCTATATATGTAAGATTCTTCCAGATAAGCTGTAATGGAAAAGCGGCCCGAGGGGTTTGGCCTCCAGCCGCTTCTCGTAACTGTTCAGTAGCTTCTCAGCCCTGAATCATTTTCTTCTATCATTTTTAGTATGCCTTGCCCCAGTAAACAAGCGCCTTTGCCGGCTTTCCGCAGCATACGCAGGTGTCCGCGATGTGATCCTGCTTAAACGGCATACAACGGGAAGTAGCTGTGGTATCTTCCTTAATCTTGTCCTCGCAGGCCTGATCGCCGCACCACATGGCACGTACGAAGCCCGGCTTCTCGTTGATGGTCTTCACAAACTCCTCATAAGTGGTCGCGTCGTAGGTATGGGAATCCCGATGCTTTCTCGCACGCTCCAGCATATCACTCTGCATGGTGGTCAGCACCTCGCCTACCTTCTCTGCCAGCTCCGGCAGGGCAACTACGATCTTCTCGCGAGTATCGCGACGGACAATCACAGCCTGATTTGCCTCGATATCTTTCGGTCCAATCTCAATACGAACCGGGATACCCTTCATCTCCTGCTCAGAGAACTTCCAGCCCGGACTCTTGTCGGAATCATCTACCTTTACCTTGAAGCCTGCGTCCAGCAGCGCGGATTTCAGTTCATATGCCTTGTCCAGCACGCCTTCCTTGTGCTGTGCAATCGGGATGACCATAACCTGGGTCGGCGCGATACGCGGCGGCAGAACCAGTCCGCTGTTATCGCCGTGAACCATGATGATGGCTCCGATCAGACGGGTGGTCATACCCCAGGACGTCTGATGTACATACTGAAGGGTGTTGTCTTTTGCTGTATACTGAATACCAAATGCCTTTGCGAAGCCGTCGCCGAAGTTGTGGCTGGTACCGGACTGCAGCGCCTTACCGTCGTGCATCAGGGCTTCGATGGTGTAGGTCGCCTCTGCGCCGGCAAATTTCTCCTTATCGGTCTTACGTCCACGGATAACCGGCATTGCCAACACTTCCTCGCAGAAGTCCGCGTATACGTTCAGCATCTGCTGAGTACGTGCCTCAGCCTCCTCTGCTGTCGCGTGAGCGGTATGACCCTCCTGCCACAGGAATTCGCGGGAGCGCAGGAACGGACGGGTGGTCTTCTCCCAACGCATAACAGAGCACCACTGATTGTATACCTTCGGCAGATCACGATAGGACTGGATCTCTTTGGAATAGAAATCACAGAACAGAGTCTCGGAGGTCGGACGGATGCACATACGCTCCTGCAGCGGCTCCAGTCCGCCGTGGGTTACCCATGCTACCTCAGGCGCAAAGCCCTCCACATGATCCTTCTCCTTCTGAAGCAGGCTCTCCGGAATCAGCATGGGCAGGTAGACATTCTCTACTCCTGTCGCCTTAAAACGCGCGTCCAGCTCCTTCTGAATATTTTCCCAGATCGCGTAGCCTGCCGGCTTGATAACCATGCAGCCCTTTACGCTTGTATAATCGGTCAGTTCCGCTTTTTTCACCACATCGGTGTACCACTGTGCGAAATCCACGTCCATGGAAGTGATCTCTTCGACCAGTTTCTTCTCCTTCGCCATTGTGTTCTCCTTCTCGCCCATCGGGGCTTTTTCTCATTTATTTTCCTCTAACAGTAAGCTGTTATGATTATCACGCCCGGGTGGGCGTATCTTTTTGTATTGTAGTACGGAAATGGCGATTTTGTCAAGGTTTTCGCGGGGATCCCGCGATTTCCTTTGACTGCTTTTCCGTAATTGGGTAAAATAGATTTATAATACGAAATATGAGATTGGAGGATTCCCATGGACGAACAGGAGATTCAGAAACTGGTGGCCCGGCAGCGGCGGTGTTTCCGGTCGGGTTCGACACTTTCTTATAAAAACCGGATGGCCGCCCTGACCAGACTGGAGCGGCTGGTGACCGAACACGAAAATGAAATTCAGGACGCACTCCGTCTGGATCTCGGCAAAAGCGCCGCAGAAAGCTATATGTGTGAGACCGGCCTTCTTTTAAACGAAATTCATTATCTGAAGCATCATCTGCGCCTCTGGATGCAGGATCGGATCGTCCCGACGCCGTTGGCGCAGTTTTGCTCGACAAGCTACCGGAAACCCTCTCCCTACGGCGTGACGCTGATCATGAGTCCCTGGAACTATCCGCTGCTCCTGACCCTGGAGCCCCTGGCAGACGCCCTGGCCGCCGGTAATACGGCGATTTTAAAGCCCAGCGCCTACTCCATTCACACCAGCCGCCTGATGGAGCGTCTGATTCCGACTTATTTCCCGGCGTCCCGGGTGGCTGTCGTAACCGGGGGACGGGCAGAAAACGCAGCGCTGCTGGAACAGCATTTCGACTATATCTTTTTCACCGGCAGCAAATCGGTGGGCCGCTTCGTCATGGAGAAGGCCGCCGCGCACCTGACTCCGGTGACCCTGGAGCTGGGCGGAAAGAGTCCCTGCATCGTGGACCGTACCGCGGATATCCATGCGGCGGCCCGGCGCATCGTCTTCGGCAAGTTTCTGAACTGCGGACAGACCTGCGTGGCTCCCGACTACATTCTCTGCGATATCCGGGTGAAAAACCGGCTCATAGAAGAGCTGATCCGGCAGATCCGCGCCCAGCTTGGCGAGCGTCCCCTGGAAAATGAGAATTACGGCCATATCATCAATGAAAAACATTTTCTGCGGATCCTGAATCTGATGAATCCGGCTAAGACCGTCTTTGGTGGACGGACAGACGCCGAAGCCTTGAAAATTGAACCCACCATCCTTGACCGGGTCTCCTGGCGGGACGACGTGATGCAGGAGGAAATCTTTGGACCGTTGCTGCCGATTCTGACCTACGATTCCATCGACGAAGTGATTCGCACCATCAACGAGAAGCCCCATCCGCTGGCTCTCTACGTCTTCACCCGGAACCGGAAGCTGGCCAGCCGGGTGCTGACCCGCTGCTCCTTTGGCGGCGGCTGCGTCAATGACACGATCATCCACCTGGCTACGCCGTACATGGGCTTCGGCGGCTTCGGGGAGAGCGGTATGGGCAGTTATCATGGAAAGGCCGGGTTTGAGACCTTTTCCCACCGTAAGAGTATCGTGGATAAGAAGAACTGGCCGGATCTTCCGATGCGGTATCAGCCGTATACGGAAGGAAAGCGGCGGCTGGTGAAAATGTTTCTACGATAACATCTATTTCGAAGGAGTATCTGCTTCATTTGCCGATGCTCCTTCTTTTTTATCTGCATCCACCCTCTTCCACAATTCCTGAATAATTAGTACTGATAAAGGCCCCAGCACGATCCCGCCCGCTCCGTAGATCTTCACGCCCACATACACACTGGCCAGCACCACCACCGGCAGCAGCTTCAGATGGGCGCCCACCAGCCTGGGCTCCAGAAGCTCCCGGGTCAGGGTGCAAAGACCATAAGTCACAGCTAACACGACAGCCGCCCGATATCGCTTCTGCCAGATGACCAGAATCAGAATCCATGGCACAAACACCGTCCCCGTGCCGAAGATCGGCAGCGCGTCCAGAAAACCGGTGCCGACTCCGGCCAGCAGCGGGCTTTTCGCCGTTCCCGAGCTCCAGATTCCAACGGTGCAGATCAGCATCACCAGTCCCATGATGATACACTGGGCATGCAGGTAACGACCAATGGCCCGGGAGATTCCCCGGAGCGCTTCGGACACGTTTTCATAGAAGCTCCACCGCTGTCCCATTTCCCGCAGCTTGTCATAATCACCTGCCAGCAGAATCGCGGCAATTCCCGTCACAAAGGCGCCGGTAAGGAAGCCGCCCAAAACGCGTACCGCCTGCCAGGATCCTCCGAACACACCCGGCAGGAGCTGCTCCCAGGTCTTATCTCCGATACAGGCTGTCTGCTCCTCTACAAACTGCATCATCATCCTGCTGTCTATATGAAGCATACCCCCAAACCGTTCACAGCACTGTGCCAGAAGCTCCCCCACCCGTCCCGGGTAGCTGAAATACACGCACAACCGCCGGATCTGAATATGCAGATTTCGACCCGCCAACGCTCCGGCTGACACAAGCCCTCCTGCTGCCCCTATGAGCAGCACCGCCATGGAAATTCCCGGGCGGATATGAAGCCGTTTCTTTAACCATGCAAGCAGCGGCCTGCACCAGTACACAATCGCTCCCGCGATCAAAAACGGAATCACCAGTGGCGCCAGGTACTTCATTGCAAGCCCGACCGCCACTGCGATTCCGATTTTCTTCCACAAGTTCTGATATTTCCGCACCCATTCCATAAAGCCGCTCCTTTTGCATCCGCTTGAACTGACAGGCCCCGAAAAAGCGAACGGCTTCTCCCTTTTCTGTCCGTCTTAGTATCTGCAAAAATGAGCGTTTTACGCTGTGGATAACTGATTTACATAAATTTCTGAAACACCGGATTTTCCGGCTTCCGTTCAAATTCCATCCATTTTCCGGTGGACGGATGGCGGAATTTTATCCGATATGCACACAGGGCCGGGAAGGAGTTATCCACATTATCCACATAGTTTTCAACCTTTCCATATTTGCGGTCGCCCACCAGAGGGGTTCCTCTGCCCGCCATCTGCACCCGAATCTGATGATGACGGCCTGTTTCCAGGCGGATTTCCAGCATTTCCAGGTTATCCACCCGCTTTAAAATCCGGTAGCGGAGCACTGCTTTTTTAGCCCCGGCATGTCCCTCCTGTACCATCTCAGAGCGGTTATTTTTCCCGTCCTTCCACAGGTAATCCACGCACTCGTTCCAGTTTTCCACCAAGTTTTCCACATTATCCACAGGTTTTCCACAGAACTTTTCCTCATTGGGGACAGCATGTGGACACTTATCCACACTGTGCCGAACCGCCAGATAGGTTTTCTGCATCTCTTTTCCGGCTGACTGCTTACTTAAGGCTGCCGCAGCCTTCGGATTTAACGCAAATACCACCAGCCCCTCCACCGGCTGATCCAGCCGATGAATCAGTCCCAGATAGGGCGCGCCGCCCTTTGGATTCTTCTTATATAAGTAATTTTTCAGCAGGCTCTCGCAGTCCTTTGCCCCCACCCGCGCGCTCTGCACCGGTACCCCGGCAGGCTTGCGAATGACCAGCACATCCTTGTCCTCGTAAATGATTTCCAGTTCCTTCATACGCTCTCCGTTTTGTAGATAGAAAAAGATTGCCCTCCCGCTTCCTCGCTGAAGGGCAATCTCATTATAACGTTATTTTTCCCCTATCGTCAATGCTTTAAAACCGTCTCCGTGTACTTCATTTGACTCCCAGATAATCATAAAGGATTCCGGATCCAGCCTTTTTACCTGCTGCGTAATCTCAAACATCTGTTTATTATTGCAGACGCAGAGTACCGCATATTTTTTCTCCTGCCGGTATCCGCCCATGACTGGAATAATCGTAGAGCCTCTATGGCAGCAATTCTCGATTCCATCCGAAATCTTTTTACCATCCTTTGTAATAATCATAGTCATTTTCCCGGCATTTCTTCCGTACATGGTCTTATTGATCACTGCTCCGGCCAGATAATTGATAATCAATCCGTAGATAACGCCTTCTGTATCCCCGAAAATCAGCCAGGTAGCGCCAATGACGCTGACCGCGAAAAGGAAGGTAATATTGCCCAAAGGCAGATATGGCTTCTTCGCCTTCAATGCCATAATCAGGAAGTCCGCGCCACCTGTCGAGGAATTCTGCATATAAATCAGCGCATATCCTACCCCGCCCAAAACACCGGTGCAAATCGCAGCCAGCATCCGATTTCCCGTAAAAACAGGAAGCAGAGGAGCCACATAGTCCATCAGTAACGAGGAAATCACCATGCAGCGCACAGACCGCAGAAAGAAACCTTTTCCCAACATCCGAAAGCAGAGAATCACCACCGGAATATTTAAAAGCACATTGGACAACCCCAGTGGAATCCGGAACAACCGATACAGAATCAATGCGATTCCGGAGAAACCGGTCATGGGAAATTCCGCGGCCGCCGCAAAATTATAAATACTCACGGCGACCAGCAGACTTCCCAGCGCCTCCAGAAAAAAGGATTCCCAATTCAGCTTTTTCCCAAACATATCCTTATTTCAGCTCCGGCCAATATCCTTTATTAGCTTCAATCAATTCATCCAGAATCTGCTTTGCCACAGTAGCGCTGGGGACGGTTTTGGATAAGGTCAGTGCCTGCCACAGCTTATGATAGGATCCGGTAATCCATGCGTCTACGACCAGTTTTTCCACCGATACCTGCTGCTCCATCAGCCCCTTCTGGAATTGGGGAATCTCCCCCATGGCCAGCGGCTCGATACCATTCTTTCCTACCAGACAGGGCACTTCCACCATGGCTGTCGGATCAAAGTTTGCAATAGCTCCCTTATTTTCCGTAATCAGCAGCATTCTTTCATGGGTATTATTGGCAATTCCGGTTGCCAGATCCACAATGAAGGTTGCGTGATTATCCACATCAAACAAATCATCATGGCAGTGGCCGTCCTCCGCCACCTTCCGGCATGCTGTAAATACATCCTTTTCACGGCCATCCATAACCTCGTTCGTACGGGTATAATTCTTATCCGAATGCTTTACCACATAATCCTGGAACAGATAATATTTCAGATAAGTATTCGGCAGATACGCATCATCCAATTCCAGAATATCCCGGGCCTTCTGATAAGTTGCGTGCCAGCTGTCACGCTTCGGGTCTGTATACAGAGATTCATCTTCCACGTAGCCGTACTTCCGCACATGCTCTTTCAGACGGGGCATCAGATCGTTTCCTGCCTTATCATGAATCTCCGTCCACCATCCAAAGTGATTCAATCCAAAATACCGCACATCCATCTCTTTTCTGGATTTCAGACCCAGTATAGTCGCCATGTGATTTTCCAGTTCAATAGGCATATCGCAGATATTGATAATTTTGGAATTGGGGCGCAGCCGTCTGGTCGCTTCAGCCACAATCGCCGCCGGGTTAGAGTAGTTCAGCATCCAGGCATTCGGAGAATATTTCTCCATATAGTCCAGATTCTCCAAAATTCCACCAATAGAACGCATGCCGTAAGCGATACCGCCCGGGCCACAAGTTTCCTGTCCAACCACGTCGTATTTCAGCGGAATCTTCTCATCCAGCTCACGCATAGCGTATTTTCCTACACGAATCTGCGCCATGGCAAAGTCGATATCTGTATACGCCTCCTCCGGATTGGTGGATGCCAGGAATTCAATATCCGGTGCTTTCGCGTGGATAATAATTTCACATGCTCTGGCAATTACTTCCTGGCGCTCCGGATCATTGTCATAAAGCTTGATTTTCCGTAACGGGAAACGATCCAGCTGACTTAACAGCATCAGAACCATACCCGGCGTATACGTACTTCCGCCGCCTACAATCAATACAGAATATTTTTTCATAATATATTTCCTCCTATTTCTTTAATTGCTTTCTGACAGATTCTTTAATAATACCTACGGTCGTTCCGTAAATAATCTGAATGTTCCGATCATCAATGACGCGAATGGCTGTGCAGCCCGTTTTATTCAGCATCTCCTTGTCAACAAGGGAACCATCTTTTAATACCACACGCAGACGGGACATACAGGAATCTACCTCCTCAATATTGTCCTTGCCGCCCAGACCCTTAATGATAGTCAGTGCTTTCAGGGTTTTCGGGTCCGTCGCTGCATCCACGCTGCTACCTTTCTCTGAATCATTCGCCTCCTGCAGTGCTTCCAGAGATGCGTCATAATCACCTCCGCGCCCCGGAGTCTTCACGTTGAATTTCAGGATAAACCAGCGGAAAATTGCATAGTTGGCAATAAATTCGCCAATGGTTACAAAAACGCATACCCACCAGTGAGAGTCTGAACGTAAAAGTCCAAATACAACAAATTCAATGATTCCGGAACCGTAACCAATCTGATTTCCGAATAGATACATAAATACCCAGCTTAATCCATAAAGGACTGCATAAATCACATACAGAACCGGAGCCGTAAACAGGAAGATAAATTCCAGCGGTTCTGAGATACCTGCAATCATGGCTGTGGTCACACCTGCCAGAATCAGCGGCTTTACTGCTTTTTTCTTATCCGCGTCCGCACACTGGTAAATTGCAAGTCCGATAGCCGGAAGCGCGCCCAGCATCATCGGAATCTGCGGTCCATAGGAGAATTTCACCATTTCACGCAGAGTGGTATTCAATGGAAGTCCCTCTGCCAGATACTGCATGAAGGCCGGTCTCTGACCCTCTACAATACCGGAAGCAAACTCAAATATACCGGACACAGAAGTATCACGTACAACAGAAATCCAGATCTGATGGAGACCGGTGGGAATCAACAGTCGCTCTACAAAACCGTACAGCCACAGGCCAAAGACGCCCATCTGATTCAGAATGGTTGCCAGTCCATTGATACCGCGGGAAATAAACACCCATACGAAGGGGAACAGATTTCCCAGAATCATAAAGCTGAACACACTGATAATCGGCACAAACCGTACTCCCTGAAAGAAGGAGAACGCCATCGGGAATTTTACCGTATGGAATTTTTTGTGCAGCACACTGGTCAGAATACCTACCAGAATACCTCCCAACATACCGGCATTTACGGTACTGATACCCAGCACTGTGGTCAGACCGTTGCCCGGGAACATGGCTGCGATATTCGGGAAATTATCCACCAGCATTCCCATTCCCGTCAGAAATGACAGATATCCCACAAAGCCCGCGAAGGCTGCGTATTCCTTATCCTCATCCACCAGCGCAAAGGGCAACGCCACTGCGTACAGCGCCGCGAAATTGCTGACTACGATGCTTCCCATCTGAAGCAGTACCTTAAAGATGTACTGAACCATGGTGTTACCCAAAAAGGGAGCTGCCGCAATAATATCCCCCGATGTAAAGAACGATGCGACTCCCATTAACAGTGACGCTGACGCAATCAGCGACAGCGGCGTCAGAAATGCTTTTGACAATTTCTGAAAAAATACCATTGTATTTCCTTTCTTCATACCTTTCCCTCCTGATAAACAAAAAGACCTTCTGTCCTGAAACATACAGCCTGAATCCCTGTATTTTCAAGATAGACGGTCTTGCCTCCTGTGAGTAACAATCCTACCGGCCTCTGATTCGAAGAATATGCATAGCCAGATAGGCTGCTTCCTCTTCTGATATGTCATAATCAAAGGTCTCGCTTATGAAATTTTTAATTTTTTCAATTGTCCCTTCCAGCTTTGGCTCCCTGTCCAATAACCCCGGATACAAACCCTCCATAATGCCAAACTGAACCTGTTCCTGATTAAAAATACGTCTTGCCAAAAATTTCAGATGTGTAAGAAACCTACTGTACTCAAAGTCATCTTCCCGGCAATGAATTCCCATCTCCACTTCCAGAATTTGCAGAATTCCGTTGGTCAGCACCAGAATATTGTTCACATCTACAGATGGTTCTCCCATTCTGGTATTCACAATATGCAACGCGAAATACCCCGCCTCATCCTCCGGAAGCGAAATCCCCATTTCCTTTTCTACCAGCTGTTTCCCGTACCGTCCAATCTGATATTCCCTGTTATACAGGAGTTTAATCTCCTGCAGCATCAGATTGGGCAACGGCTCCTGCTTTTTCTGTCGTTCCACCGCAAAGGAAATATGATCCGCCAACGCAAATACAAACTGCGGACTCAACGTGCATGCAAGCTCCTTTTCCGCATATTCCTGTATCTGTTCCACCAGCTTAAAAACACCCGGTTCAATATGCCGGAAAATCTGCTCGTATTTCTGGAAAAACCGATCCCGTATCTGGTATACCTTTTCTATCTTCTTAACCTCTACCGTATCTCCCGGTTTCTTCTGAAATCCGATTCCAGAGCCCATTAGAATAATTTCTTTTTTATTTGCGACTGTCGCAACGGTATTATTGTTAATGACTCTTGTAATTTTCATGCTCTTCCCCTCTTACGCAACTTAAAATGCAAGCACCGCGCTTTTTCCTGCACATACCTCCCCTTTTTTTAAATATTGCAGGGATCCATAACTTTCGACCTCCGGTACCAGTACCATGGTTACCAGATTGTATCCCTTCTTATAGAGGGCTTCCCGATCCACCAGCACTGCCGGCGTACCGGTTTTCACTGGCTGATGCGCTTTTACCTGCACCTGAAATCCTTCCCCCTTTTCATTCACTGTGTCGATCCCGATGTGAACCAGAATCTCCGGTCCATCCGGAACTCTGACTCCGAAGGCATGACCTGTCTCCATTACAAAGCTTATCTCACCGTCCACAGGAACTACTATCTGATCTTTTTCCGGAATCACTGCTATGCCGTCACCGACCAGTTTTTCCGAAAAGACACCGTCGCCGACTTCCTCCAGAGAAATCGCCCGGCCATCTACCGGAGCGTAAATCTCCGTTTGCTGTTTCTTTTTCTTTAAAAATCCAAACATAGAACCTCCGGGTTATCCTTGTCTAAAAACAAAAATGGCATGAGTGAAAAATCACTCATGCCTGCAATTCAGTAACACGTGTTATTGGGTATAATATACAACAATTCCCCGCTTTTGTCAAGCTATTTTTTTACATTTTACTCTCTTTTTGTTCTTTCCATCGGTTCACCCCAGGAATTCTGACAGCACCTCCTTCAGCACCTGCTCCTCCTGGGGATTCAGATTTTTCACAACGCTTTTTACTGGCTTCTCCGTCTCCTGCTGCGCCTGTTGTTCCTGTTCCTCCCGGGCTTCCTGCTCAAAATTCGGAAAGCTCTCCGCCGCCCGGGCGGACAGGCTGCTGCGGAGCAGCTCCCGCTTGACGTCTTTGACGATTCCGAGGATTTCCCGGACGTCGGCCCACAGGTAAAGTATCAGTATCAGCAATGCGGCCCAGGCCGCTATCATGACGATTCGGAACATGTAACCCCTCCCATCTTTTATTCCGTCCGCTAAATTCTTCTATTTATTATAAAAGATATCCCTGCAAATAAAAAGAGCAGGCGCTCGTCATGGCCCGACAGGGGCTGACAAGCTTCCCGCTTTTCTTTCCAAAACTTCCATTCTGAAATTTTAGTACGCATCCTCCGGAATTCGGGATACAAAGCTCTCTACCAGCTTCACGCTGTGCTCGATGGCCTGTGCCTCAAAGGTGGGGTAATCCATCGTGGCGCTGTCATCTGCCTTATCGGAAATGGCGCGGACGATGACGAAGGGTACCTTGTTCAAATACGCCGCCTGCGCAATGGCTGCGCCTTCCATCTCGGTGCAGTAGCCTTCCGTCCAGGACGCAATCTCATTCTTCACGGAACGCTCCGCAATGAACTGATCGCCCGTGACAACCCGTCCCACGAAGACACGGATATCCGGGTTCACTTCCTCGCAGGCTGCTTTCGCCATGGCGATAAGCTCCGGGTCTGCCGGGAAGCTGATCGTATCCATGCGGGGGATCTCGCCTCTGGCATAACCGAACTGCCGCGCGTCCATATCGTGCTGCAGCGCGTCGGATGATACCACGATATCTCCGATATTAATCTCCGCTTTCAGGGAGCCTGCAATTCCTGTATTGATGAGGTGGCTCACATTGAACGCATCCACCAGAATCTGGGCGCACATGCCTGCATTCACCTTGCCGATACCGCTGCGCACCACGACTACCTCACGGCCATTCAGATGACCCTGATAGAACTCCATGGATGCCTTTTTGACTACTACCTCTATTTCCATTTTCTCTTTTAAGAGAGCAACTTCCTCTTCCATCGCTCCAATAATACCTGTTCTGCCCATAGACGCCTCACTTTCTTTGCTTCTCCGTTCTCTATTTTACCAACACTTGTACGGAATTGCAAGAAAGAATCCTTTTGATACCCGCCGGTCAAAAAAGTCGGCCGGAATTCCTCCGGCCGACTCTTTTCATCACATCACAAAACAACAATCACTGCTTTTTCAAAGTGTGTAGATTTTTTTGATTTTTCAGTTACGTTTTCTGGTTCCTTTACTTTTCCATATTCAGTTGTGTATAAATGATTGGTAGATGGTTTGTCCATTCCTGCGCCCGGGTATTGGGAGTGGAGCGCGGGTTAGGATGCGGTGAGAACACCTGCACTGGTTGTGGTGGATTCCACGGTGCTTCCTTTTACAGCAGTATGTCCGCCTCTTACACGGTATTTGTAGCCCTTTGTTACGGAAATATTGGTTTTATTTCCATGGCAGGATGTTGTATTCTCTTCCTGGAAATAGTAGCTGGCAATATTGCCGAAATGGCTGCCGCCGTCAGAACTCTCATCCAGATGAAGGCTTACCTTTACATAATCACAGGTCTTGTACGCAGTTGTTGTTCCTGAGATGCTCAACAACCCTGAACCTGTCCTCTTTATTCCGGTAGTTCCATCACGTAAATAGGTTCCTCTTGCAATGCCGTACCAGGTATCAATCGCTTCGTCCTCTGTGTTGACATACTCGTGATATCCCGGCATTTCTTCTGCATGGCTGGTGATGGCTCCCGCGTTGCAAATTCCTCCTACCAGCAGAAGGCCCATCAGCGCCATGGCGATTCTTTTCTTGTGCATATGTTTCCCCTCCTTCATATTGCACTTATTGATAGTTACATTAAGAATACGAATGAGGGGAGCCATATCAGACACTTTCGAAAATAATTCCCATAATAATTTGCTTGAATTCTTCTAAATCCATATCTGCATTTACATAATAGTATGCATTTCCACGTTCAAACTGAGCTCCATAGCTATATCCGCCATCTCCTTTATCAATTTTGAACACTTCAACGCTTTTGTTCAAATGAAACATATCCACGGTGTCTACTATCTCTCCATCTGTCTGTTTATCAAACGCGGAATCTTCATTTTGTTTATTCTCATATATTATAAATATTCGACCTTTATACCGAAACTCCATCTGAGCTTCGCCCATCACATCATCTATATATACCTTTTCCAGAACCATATCCTGAGGTTTATCATTCAGCCTGAGCGCCTGAATCCCCAATCTGTCCTCAATTTCCTGATAGGCATCTTTCTCTGAAATGTCCCTGTCTTCTTCCATCTCTCCATTAATAATCGTTGTATTAAAATCCCCATCCTCACTCCGGTTTTCCACCTTCGGCACGAATAATTTCGCACCGGTAACGCCTGCACCCATTGCAGCCACCAGGATCGCGGCAGCGGCCACGGCGAGGAGCGTGCGCTTCCGAATCCGGAACGGCTTTTTCGCGGGACCGTTCTCATTTTTACTGATGTTCTTATTCTCTTCCTCGGCTTTAATTCGCCGCATCAGATCGTCGAAGGAATCCTCCGGCATCTCCAGGGCAGCCAACTCGGGATCCGCTGCTTCATGCTCCTGCAGCCGCTTTTCCAGTTCCTCTGCCTCTTTTTCAAATTCACTGCTTATCCATTCACGGAATTTTTCTTCACTCATATTTCTTTCCTTATCGTAATTCTGATAGTTTTGTGTTTTCCGGTTTCCGTGTGAAATCTATCTGCTCCCCTCTGATTTACAATTGACAGAAGGGATGGAACCTAGCATAATAACCTTAGACAGTTATCTACGGAGGTGTAATTTTGAAACGAATTCTTTTGACCGGCGGCGGAACTGCCGGACATGTAACGCCCAATATCGCGCTGTTGCCGCGGCTTCGCGAGCTCAGCTACGACATTTCCTATATGGGTTCCTACGATGGAATCGAGAAAAAGCTCATTACGGAGTTCCAGATTCCTTACTACGGCATCTCTTCCGGTAAGCTGCGCCGGTATTTCGACCTGAAAAACTTCTCGGATCCTTTCAAGGTCCTGAAAGGCTACGGCGAAGCCGTCCGCACCATGAAAAAACTGAAGCCGGATGTGGTATTTTCCAAGGGCGGCTTCGTGTCCGTGCCTGTGGTTCTGGCCGCGAAACACTGTAAAGTTCCCTGTATCATCCACGAATCCGATATGACGCCGGGCCTGGCCAATAAGCTGGCAATTCCGGCTGCCTGGAAGGTCTGCTGTAATTTCCCTGAGACTTTGCAGTATCTGCCCAAGGACAAGGCGGTCCTCTCCGGCTCTCCCATCCGCCAGGAGCTGCTGCACGGCGACGCTCTGGCCGCGCGGAGGTTCACCGGTCTCGCCGATGACAAGCCCGTCATTCTGGTTATGGGCGGAAGTCTGGGCGCTGCCGCTGTCAATGAGGCGGTCCGCAAGATTCTTCCCACCCTGCTGAAGGATTTCCATGTGATCCATCTCTGCGGCAAGGGAAAACTGGACGCTTCTCTGTACGGTCTCTCCGGCTATGTACAGTATGAGTACATTAACGAGGAGCTGAAGGATCTGTTCGCTCTGGCGGATCTGGTCATCTCCCGGGCGGGCGCCAACTCCATCTGCGAGCTGCTGGCCCTTCACAAGCCGAACCTGCTGATTCCGCTCTCCGCTGCAGCCAGCCGGGGCGATCAGATTCTCAATGCCCGTTCCTTCGAGAAACAGGGCTTTAGTCTGGTTCTGGAAGAAGAGACGCTCACCAATGAGCTTCTGCTCCAGACAGTCCGCAGACTCTACGCAGAGCGCGTTTCCTTCTCCGAGGCCATGAAAGCCAGCCGTCAGACCGATTCCATCGATACGATCATCGGGCTCATCGAAGAGGCTGCTGCCCGTTAGGGTAGGCCCCAATTGTTTTCTTTGCGGCGGAAATCTGTATTTCCGCCGCTGTATTATTTATTTTTCCTTTACATCCTGAAACCTGGCCTTCAGCCATTTCTTACATCGTCTCAGATAGGTATCCACCGTACCGACCGGGAATCCGGTCCGTTCCGCGATTTCCTTCTTCGACATTCCAAAATAATCAAAAAGTATCAACATTTCGTACCAGTCCTCATTCTTCTCACGCACTGCGCGCAGAATGTGCAGACACCGATTCTGATTATCCATCTCTGCCGCGTGATATTCCAGAGGATTTTCCGCGCTGCTTACCACCACATCGCTGTTTTTCTCAACGATTTCGTAGTACTTTTTATTGCGACGCAGCCAATCACATGTTTTATTATAGGACACTACCAGCATCCAGCCTTTTGCTTTCTCCTCTTCTATTCTGTCACGGTAACTGTATAATTTCAGAAATGTTTCCTGACAGATATCCTGTGCCAAATAATAATCTTTCGTCATATCATAGACTTGCCGAAGTATCAGGTTTTTATATTTTTCGTGCAGTTCACGAAATTTTTCTTCACTAATCCCCATGCATTTCCCCTGAATTCGGCTTTTTAATTATCTTTTAACAGCTCCACAAGTTCCTCTTTCGCGTCGTCTGTCAGCGCTCCCTGTTTCCATCCGATTCCTGCTCCGTCATTCTCGTAACGCGGAATCAGATGCATATGAAAATGGAATACGGTCTGACCGGCTGCTTCTCCGTTGTTCTGAACCAGATTCAATCCATCGCAGCCCAGCTTCTCCTTCATCCGGCTTCCGATTTTCTTTGCCAGCAGAATAGCCTTCTCTGCGTGCTCTTCATCCAACTCCAAAAGATTCGCAAAGTGATCCTTCGGTACCAAAAGCGCATGCCCTCTGGTGGCCGGATTCAGATCCAGAAACGCCCGAAAGTCGTCATCCTCATAAATCGTAGCGGACGGAATCTCTCCATTCGCAATTTTACAGAAAATACAATCATCATGTCTCATTATCATGCTTCCTCCTTTTGTCGAATTTTAAGCTTTTTTGTTTTTATTTGTTGGCGGAATCCATATTGTCACATCCCCGACCCCATGCTACACTTAGTTACAGGAGTGGTACAAACTATGGATGAACTTAACCTTACTATCGCAAAAATCACACACGAAATACGTAACCCGCTGACTTTAATCAACAGCTCGCTTCAGTTGATTGAGACGATGCACCCTGAGGTGCGGGATTTCCAGTTCTGGAATCAGACCCTGGAAGATGTGGACTATCTGGGACAGCTTCTGGAAGACCTGGCCGCGTATACAGACGGGCGCCGTTTCTTCATGTGCGAGGTGGATATGAAAGAACTGTTTACCTCACTGGAAAGCAGTCTCCAGCCTTACATACAGGAGCATGGGAAACATTTTTCCCTCCATCTGCCTGCGCACCTTCCCACGGTATTTGGAAACCCTGTGAAATTGAAACAGGCCTTTCTGAATCTTCTCAAAAATGCCTTTGAGGCCACCGATGAAAGCGGCTGTGTCTCACTGTCTGCCAGAAAATATCTGGATCAGCTCATTATCCGCATCTCTGACGACGGCTGCGGTATGACGCCGGAAGCTGCCGCGGAGCTTTTTACCCCTTTTGCTTCCGGTAAGACCGGCGGAACCGGTCTTGGTCTGGCAATTACCCAGAAAATTGTGAAGGCCCATTACGGAACCATCGAAGTCGCCTCTACTCCCCAGCGAGGTACGACTTTTACCATCACACTTCCTCATTTATAGGGATATTTTAGTATACGATTTTATATAACGCAAGTAAATTTTTGTAAAACTCAGATTATTTCTGAAATGTCAACGGCCCTGCACTTGCAGGGCCGCTTTTTTGTCGTCATTTTGTAACATCTTTAAAATTTCATTATCTGGTTTACTTCAGATATAAATACGGTTGCTCCGCCAATTTTCAGGGTCTTCTCAGCCTGCACCATCATGTTGCCATTGTACTCCCATACTTCGCAGATTTCTTCCCGTTCGGTGCAGCTTTCCTGAATGTACGTTAGTATCCGCTCCTGCTGTTCTTCCTCCACACAGATGAACAGAGTCACGTTCTTCTTATTGGAATAGAGACCAGACGTCTCGAACTTCGTGGCACGAATCCGGTTCTGAATCAACCGGGTCGCCAGCTTCGCGTAATCCTGATCCTGCACAATTACCATCATCAGTTTCATATTTTCTTCCTCCTGACCGCCGGGACGGCACTCTTTTCCCTATAGCCCCAGTATAACGAAGATGGCCAAAAATTACAATGTCCAGCTTAGAAGAAAACGTGTATTATCTCAGCCCCCCGTTTCCAGGCACAAAAAAAGCACCGACCCCACAGTCATCTGCAAAACCGGTACCTTAGAGTGCGCGATCAGGGGTTCGAACCCTGGACACCCTGATTAAGAGTCAGGTGCTCTGCCAGCTGAGCTAATCGCGCATATTTTGTTCGTTTTGGGCTGTCCCTCAACGCAAGATTTATTATACTGCATGGTTTTCAAAAATGCAAGCACTTTTTTTCATTTTTCTTGATTTTTTTTTCGATTTTGTTTACAATGTAAAAAAACCGCGTATTTATAAGGTTTTTCGAGTCTCCGGAATTTAGAAACAACTACGTTTCTGAGTGATTTCCTATTCCGGGAACCCAAAAACCATAAAAAATCATTTCTATGTATCTGAAAAAATACACTGTTTACGTACAAAAAGGAGGACTATTTTGAGACTGAAACATGTTAAAGGAGCCGAAGAAGCCATTGCCGCTAATGAATATGTCGTTCACGACGCCAAAGAGCGTCCGGGGAAGTGGCAGGAGCTTTTCGGAAACGATCATCCGATTCATATAGAGATTGGTATGGGAAAAGGACAGTTCCTGATGGAGCTGGCCAGACGGAATCCGGATATTAATTATTTGGGCATGGAGCGCTATAGCAGCGTGCTGCTGCGGGCGCTGCAGAAGATGGGAGAAGAACCGCTGCCGAATCTGTATTTCCTCTGCGAGGACGCGGCGGAGCTGCCGGAGATGTTCGCAAATGGAGAACTGAACCGGATCTATCTGAATTTTTCCGATCCCTGGCCCAAGGCACGGCACGCAAAGCGACGCCTGACTTCCACGGAGTTCCTGGCGCGCTACAATCTGGTGCTGGCGGCGGATGGTCAGATTGAATTCAAGACCGACAATATGGATTTGTTCGATTTCTCACTGGAGAGCGTGGAGGAAGCCGGATGGAAGCTTGTGGGCTGCTCCAGGGATCTGCATCATGATCCAACCATGAATGAGGGCAATATCATGACGGAGTACGAGGAGAAGTTTTCAGCAAAGGGTAACCCCATCTATAAACTGGTTGCCATCCGGTAGGTATTTATTGCAGCCATAATTTCTAAGCTTCTTATACTGCCATGATACTCTAAATACTTTGGCTTAGAGTATCATGGCATACTTTTTTGTTTATTTCCCATCGCTTGTATTCCCTGATTTTTTCACAATTATCAGACAATACCAATTATATTTCGACATTGCAAAAGTCAAGTCTGTTTTCCACTTTATTTTCGTCTTATGCAGTTTTATTCAATCTGTACAGAACGTTTGTTTTTAAAAATACTATGTAAACCTGGGTTTTACACATCCAAAAATGTGGATAATGTGGATAACTTGGTTGATAACTTTATTTTATGGGCTTTTTTGTCCGTTTTTATGTGGATATCTTTTTCACTTATCCACGTGGATTCGTGCATATTTTTATGAAAGGTGGATTTCTTTGTGCAATCTGTAACCGGGTCCGTATATGGGTAACATAAAATTGTGTATGGGTGT
The DNA here is from genome assembly GCF_051972735.1 of Laedolimicola sp. NCBI lineage: Bacteria > Bacillati > Bacillota > Clostridia > Lachnospirales > Lachnospiraceae > Laedolimicola > Laedolimicola sp. The sequence goes on from NZ_JBOKYU010000004.1 coordinate 91,807, forward strand.
CTGATAATTATAGTATATTGTCTGATTTCAGTCCGGCGTGCAGCCAGGGCTTCTCCCTATGGAAAACACCAAGAGGCGGGAACCATTTCGGATTCCCGCCTCTTTAGATTTTATACTATTGGAAATTAAAAAATACGTCTTACACAGATAACGCTCTTATAGTTCGCCGGAGAGGTGTACTTGATTCCGGTGGCCGGTGTGCTGGCATGTACTACGGTGTTATTGCCACAGTAGATAGCTACATGACCACTGTAGCAGATGATATCACCCGGCTGCGCCTCGGAAAGGCTTACGCTGTATCCTACGCTTCTCATGGCGCTGGAAGAATGGGGCAGACTCACACCGAAGTGCGCGTATACACCCATAACAAAGCCGGAGCAGTCTGTTCCGTTGGTGAGGCTTGTGCCGCCGTATACGTACGGATTACCCACAAACTGACTTGCATAGCTGACTACGGAATTGCCGCTGCTGCTTCCGGAACCGCTGCCTACAACCGCGTTTGAACTGCTGTCGGACTTGGTCTTCGCTGCTACTTCCTCGGCCTTCTTCTTACCTTCCTTTTTCGCAGCCTCTTCCTTGGCCAGACGCGCTTCCTCTTCTGCCTTGGATTCCGCCTGTACGAAATCGGTTCTCAAATCTACATAATCGGTGGATACCCAGCCGTCGCCTTCCTCGATGGATACCTTTACAAAGCCTTCCTGCTCATCGGTAACGGTTAACTCCTCACCTTCACCAATCAATCCCAGGACGCTGGCGTCTGTGGTGGCGTCTGTTCTGACACGCAGAGTCTGGGTAGTGACAGTCGCCACACGCTTGCCGACCTCTTTGGCCAGCTCCTCTGCCTCGTCGCCGGTCACTACATAATCAGCCTTCACATAACCGGTCACGCTGCCGGATGTAATCTTGTACCAGCCGTTCTCTTCTCCGTCCACAGTTCCTGCGGACTTATCGTAAAGCTTTCCGACGATCTCACTGTCCTCGCCGGCTTCACTTCTGACATTTACGTAATCATTTACCTTCGCAATGCAGATACCGTCGAACTCTGACGGAGTCATGTCCTCCAGTACCTTCTCATCTGCCTCCGGATCTGCTGCCTGAGCCTCTGACATAACGGAAGCAATTCCTTCCTCTGACGCCAGTGACAGGCTGCTTGCCTCCGCGCGGATTCCGCTGAAGCTAAAGCAAAGCGCTCCTGCGAGACATATCATTGCAAACTTGTGCATGCTATCGTTCCTCCAATGTTATCTGTAGCAGCTCTACGTCCTTCTCATTACACAGAGCTGTTGTTCTTCACTCAAAAGTTTAAATGTTACAAATTTATTAAAACTTATGACTGAATTATAACAGCATGATTATTGTTTGTCAACCTTATCCAGATATTCTTCCGGAGTTATTTTACGCTTCATAATATGACTCGCCGGATTTTCTCTGTGGGGCGCAGGGCTTCATTTTCCGCAAAACTATCATATTTTTCCATTGACATTCCCGGAAAATTTGCTAAAATAAAAGAAACAGTAACCGTTATTATTATCAGATAAAGGAGGGTTTTATGCCAGCTTTAAAATACAGCCGCCAGCGGGAGTCTATCAAGCGCTTTCTGTTGTCCCGGTATGACCACCCCACCGCAGATACCATCTATCTGCACGTAAAGGAGGAATTTCCGAATATCAGCCTCGGCACTGTCTACCGCAACCTGGCGCTGCTGACGGATCTGGGAGAAATTATCAAGATTACCACCGACGGAGCCGACCGCTTCGACGGACATGTGGCGCCCCACTCTCATTTTATATGCAGGAAATGCCATGCGCTCTTTGACATCCATATGGACGACGAGGCCTTTATCGATGAGAAGGCCCAGAACGTATTTCCGGGAATCATCGAAGGGCATACGGTACAGTATTTCGGGCTCTGTGAGGAATGCGCGAAGATACATACGTCCTGATGCCGTTTCTTCTATATATTATAGGAAATGAGACAGCGAAAGATTTAAAATTTATTGATAATAATTTTTAAATAATGCTTGACGAAATCAGGAACGTATGCTATATTAATATCAGTAACAGGAATCGTTACTGATTTAGTAAAAAATAACTGACAATCTTAAATATCAAAAAAAGAAAAGGAGAACAAGATTATGAAGACATGGGTATGTACAGTATGTGGTTACGTTTGGGAAGGCGAGACAGCACCGGAGAAATGTCCGCAGTGTGGCGTTCCGGCATCTAAGTTCAAGGAGCAGGCTGGGGGTCTTACCTGGGCAGCTGAGCATGAGGTAGGCGTTGCACAGGGCGTAAGCGAGGATATCCTTGCAGACCTTCGCGCAAACTTCAACGGCGAGTGCTCTGAGGTTGGTATGTATCTGGCAATGGCTCGCGTAGCTCACAGAGAGGGCTATCCGGAAATCGGTCTCTACTGGGAGAAAGCAGCTTACGAAGAGGCTGAGCACGCTGCAAAATTCGCAGAGCTGCTCGGTGAGGTAGTTACCCCCAGCACCAAGAAGAACCTGGAGCTGAGAGTCGCTGCAGAGCACGGCGCAACCGAGGGCAAATTCGACCTGGCAAAGCGCGCAAAGGCTGCTAACCTGGATGCTATTCATGATACCGTTCATGAGATGGCTAAGGACGAAGCCCGCCACGGCAAAGCATTCGAGGGTCTGCTGAAGAGATACTTTGCGTAAGCTATAAGGCATGCAAAAATGTAAGGAAATGACCAAGAGGGAGCGAGCTCCCTCTTGGTCATTTTTTTACATTTTTATAGGGCGCCAGCCCGACAGTGAGATGCAGCGCAGCGGAATCGAACTGGCATGCCTTATAGCCTCACTACCTTCAGGGCATGCAAAAATGTAAGGAAATGGTTCAGAGGGAGCTTGCTCACTCTGGGCCATTTTTTTACATTTTTATAGGGCTATCAGGCATGTAAAAATCCCCTTGACTTTTTTCATTTTCCGCATATAATATGAATATAGTTACACATAGTTTTAAATACTACATATAGAATTATCAAAAACCGTATTTATATTATAGCTAAACGAAAGGGGTTGTTACCATGAAATTTGAAATCAAAGATCCGGGAAGCGCGATTACTCATTTTATCGGCATGCTGATGGCTGCCTTTGCGGCGACGCCGCTCTTAATTCGGGCGGCCAGCAATCCCGATAAGATCCATCTCATTTCCTTAAGCATTTTTATCATCAGCATGATTCTGCTGTACGCGGCCAGCACCACCTATCACACGCTGAACCTGTCCGAACGAACCAACCGCATCCTGCGGAAAATCGATCATTGCATGATCTTCATGCTGATCGCAGGCTCCTATACGCCGGTGTGCCTGATTGTGCTGGGCGGCAAGGTAGGGTATACCCTCTGCGCCATCGTCTGGGGCATCGCCATCGCCGGCATTATCCTGAAGCTGTTCTGGATCACCTGCCCCAAATGGTTTTCCTCGGTGCTGTATATCGCCATGGGCTGGGTGTGCGTGCTGGCTTTCACGCAGATTCTGAACGCCCTGTCACCGGCGGCCTTCGGCTGGCTGCTGGCGGGCGGCATCATTTACACGGTGGGCGGTATTATCTACGCGCTGAAGCTGCCGCTGTTTAACGCCAGACATAAGTATTTTGGCTCCCATGAGATTTTCCATCTGTTTGTAATGGGCGGGAGTATCTGTCATTTTATTATGATGTATGTATTTGTGGCAAAGATGCCGATTGGGTTGTAAAATTTGCATAAAAGAACTCCTTCGCGTATAATAAGAAAGACTCACAACAGCTTCTATTATATGCGAGGGAGTTTTTTATGAACTACACCTACATCCTCCGGTGCGGCGACGGCTCGCTCTACACCGGCTGGACCAACCATCTGAATAAACGCGTGGCGGATCACAACGCAGGCCGCGGCGCCAAATATACGAAAGCGCACCGGCCTGTGGAGCTGGCTTACTATGAGATCTTTGAGACGAAAGAGGAGGCCATGAAACGGGAATGCGCCATCAAAAAATTAAGCCGCCCTCAGAAGGAACGGCTTATTGAATCCGATGCAAATTTACTCTATACGATAGGAGTACCTTCGGAGCAGCATGAAGCACCCACTACAGAAAGTGTACAAAAGTAATTTATGGGAGCAATTCTTTAGGATTGATACTTTCCCCATCCTTCAGCACCTGAAAATACAGGTTACTGCCCTCTTTACTGTAAAAGCGGGTAGGCTCCGCCACATAGCCTATCAGAGCCCCGGCCTGCACGTAGTCGCCCTGCTGCACGGCCGGTTCTTTGATCTGCCCGTAAATAACCTGGTAACCGCTGCCGATATCCATGGTGATGGTCGTGCCGGTCTCATCCACATTTTCAATAGAAATTACCTTTCCGCTGGCTGCGCTCAAAACACTTTGATCTACACTTCCTTCTATTATAATAGCCGGATTGTACTTATACTGATCAAGCGTCGAAAAATAGACTGTCTTGTCCATGCTGAAATCCATCAGAATATTGCCGGCAATGGGCCAGAGAAGCTGATCAGTCTCGGCCGAGAATGACAGGGGCGGCGCTTCCGCGCCTGCGTTTGCCTCAATGATCACCGGCTCGTCCACACTGATTTCCGCGTATTCGCCCTCCAGCTCGGCATTGTCTGTCTCGGCTGTCTCTGAGCCTTCGACCTGCGCAGTCTCCGCTGCGCTCTCACCGGTCCGGTCCCGGCTGGCGCTTCCCGAAGCCGCCTGCCGCTCGGCCTCCGCTGCCTTCTGCTCCCGGGCGGCTTTCGCCGCCACCTCCTGCTGCCGGGCCTGCGCCGCTTTTTCCGCGTCTGCCACCTCCTGCTCCAGCCTCCGCTGCTGCTCCTCGGTCTTACCCACTGTGTACATGCCAAACAAAGTCACGCCCGCCAGAAGACACAGGCTCAGCGCCACTGTGGCCATCCGCCTTCCCGCCGGGCTCGTCTGCCGTTTCTTTTTTGTTGTCATAAACTTCACCTCTATGATATGATTCCGCTTTTTAAGTGCTATCCCTAGCATAGCCATTTTCGGTAAAGCTTATACAATCCAGATTTTTATAAAAATAAGACAAAATTTCCCGGTAGGTTCGCCCCTCCAGCGCCATCCGCCCAGCTGTATACAGGCTCATGCCAAAGCCGTGGCCCAGTCCCCGGGTGACGATGCGCACGCCCTGGTCCGTCTCCTCCGCCGTGAAACAGCTGGAATTCAGCTCATATCGGAACCGGAAGGCTTCGCCGGTCAGTGTCTCATCCCCCAGCCGCACCGCCAGCACGTATCCGGCGCTGTCCCGGCTTTCAATCACCGGCAGCTCCAGCTCCGGGAAATAAAAAATCTGCAGATAATCCGCCGACTCCACATCGCCCGCGCAGTCCGCCGAAGTAAGATAGGTATAACCCTCTCCCAATGCGCCTCCCTCTCTGGTCTTTCCGGCGCTAACTGCATGGTAGGGCAGATCTTTCAGTTCCCCTTCCAGAGCCAGCACCTGTCCGGCAGTCTCCTCTGCCGCCGTCCGGCATTTTTCCAGGTATCGCTGACGGTTTTCATAGCTCCAGAGCTTTTCTGCCTCGCCTTCTGTGCAGACCGTAAAGCCCAGCGCTGCCAAATCCTCCTCCCGGATGGCCTCTGCCGCCTGCTGCCAATCCGCCGCTTCATAATATTCCATGGCCGCCCGCAAAAGATTCGTCCGAATCACCACCGCCTGAGCCTTCAACGCCTCGGTCTCATAGGTCACGGATATCTGCATGGGCAGTATCTGCGCCACACAGCGCTCCAGGTTGCCTTCCGCAGGCTCCGTCTGCCCACCCGCCAGCTCGCCGGTGCAGAGCACCACAGCCACATAGGGCAGTAATATCAATATAATCAGAATCGAAGCCGCTGTCTTTATTTTTTCTCTCATTCTACAGCTTATGCGCGGCCACGAAAAAGCAGACCGGGAATTCCGGCCTGCTTTCGCATGATTTACATAACTTAATTTTCCTTGTCCGCAAGAATCAATTTCCGAATGGCTTCGACGCTCACCTGAATCGCCGCCGTCATGTCCTGGCTTTCCGTGTCATCCATCCCCTGTTTCCTGCGCTCCTGGTTCCAGAGCACGTTCAGCACGCAGCCTGCCCGCATACCCAGGATCTGGGATACAATAAAGACTGCCGCGCTCTCCATCTCCGACGCCAGGCAGCCTGCCTTGATCCAGGCGTCCCATTTGTTCAGGAGCTCGTAGCCCACCGGCATCCGCTCCGGGCTATGCTGGCCGTAGAAGGAATCCTTGCACTGGACCACGCCCGCATGATACGTATGGCCCAGCTCTTTTGCGCTGTTTACCAGCGCATTGGTCACATCCAGATGGGCGATGGCCGGAAATTCCACTGGCACATATTCCTTGGAGGTGCCTTCCATGCGGATGGCTCCTGTAGCCACCACCAGATCGCCGCCCTTCACCGGCAGGGCCATGCCGCCGCAGGTGCCGATGCGGATAACCGTATCCACGCCAATCTGATGCAGCTCTTCGATTCCGATGGCCGCCGACGGACCGCCCATTCCGGTTGACATAACATATACGGACTCGCCCTCGATCTCGCCCACCCAGGTGGTGTATTCCCGGTTCTGGGCCACAAACCGCGGGTTCGTAAGATGCGTCGCGATCTTCTCCACGCGGCCCGGATCGCCCGGCAGAATCGCGTAGCGAGCTCCCGCCTCATTTACAAAGCCGATATGGTAAGGTTTCTGATGTTCATTGTACATAAGCCTGCCCCCCTTTTTCTTAACCATACACGATTTCACCCCATTTTGCAACCGGCGGATCGCAAAAAGGACAGACGCCCGAAAACGTCTGCCCCTTTGAAAAAGCTGTTTTATTTTGCTTTGGCCTTGGCCTTAACCGGCTCGTCTTCCTTCGGAAGCTCTACGGTCATCTTATCCAGATGCCAGATGTCGTCCACGTACTCCTGGATGGTGCGGTCGGAAGAGAACTTGCCGCTGCATGCGGTGTTCCAGAGGGCTTTCTTCGCCCACTGCTTCTCATCCCGGTATACAGCCTCGATCTTCGCGTGTGTCTCTGCGTAAGACCGGAAATCCTTCAGGATAAAGTAGGTATCTGCCCGATCGCTGTTGTTGGTGTTCAACAGGGAATCATACAGATCCCGGAACAGCTCCGGATCCTGAGGCGCGTAGTAGCCGTTAATCAGCTGCATCAGCACGTGACGGATATCCTGATCGGAATTGAAGATGTCCATGGGGTTGTAGCCGCCATGCTGCTCATAATTGATAACCTCGTCTGCGCTCAGACCGAAGATAAAGGCGTTCTCCTCACCCATCTCTTCTACCATTTCCACATTTGCGCCGTCCATGGTTCCGATGGTCAGGGCTCCGTTCAGCATGAACTTCATGTTACCGGTACCGGACGCCTCCTTGCTGGCGGTAGAGATCTGCTCGGATACGTCTGCTGCTGCGAAGATCAGCTCGGCGTTGGATACGCGGTAGTCCTCGATGAAGACAACCTTGATTTTACCATTGATGGACGCATCGTTGTTGATCACGTCTGCCACAGAGTTGATAAGCTTGATGGTCAGCTTCGCGCGGCGGTAGCCTGCTGCAGCCTTGGCGCCGAAGATAAAGGTTCTCGGATAGAATTCCATATCCGGATGCTCTTTGATCTTATTGTACAGATACATCACATGCAGGATGTTCAGCAGCTGACGCTTGTACTCATGCAGTCTCTTCACCTGTACATCGAAGATAGAGCGCGGGTCTACGGTGACACCGTTGTGCTCCTGGATGTATTTTGCCAGACGCACCTTGTTCTGATACTTGATGTTCATGAACTCCTGCTGCGCCTTCTCGTCGTCTGCGTAAATCTTCAGCTTACTGATCTGGGACAGGTCGGTGATCCACTCGTCGCCGATGTGGTCGGTCACCCACTGAGCCAGCAGCGGATTGCCGTGAAGCAGGAAACGACGCTGGGTAATACCGTTAGTCTTGTTGTTGAACTTCTCCGGCATCATCTCGTAGAAATCCTTCAGCTCCTGCTTTTTCAGGATCTCTGTATGCAGTCTCGCTACGCCGTTTACGGAATGGCCTGCTGCGATAGCCAGATGCGCCATCTTAACCTGTCCGTCATAAATGATAGCCATCTTGCGGATCTTCTCCTGATCGCCTAGATATTTTGCCTGGATATCCAGTACAAAACGACGGTTGATCTCCTCCACGATCTGATATACACGGGGAAGCAGACGGGAGAACAGCTCGATGGGCCATTTCTCAAGGGCCTCTGCCATGATGGTGTGGTTGGTATAAGCGCAGGTCTTAGTGGTGACCTCCCATGCCTCGTCCCACTCCAGGCCTTCCTCGTCGATGAGGATACGCATCAGCTCGGCTACCGCCACGGTCGGATGGGTATCGTTCAGCTGGAACGCCGCCTTCTCGTAAAACTTACGGATGTCGTCATGGTTTCTCTTATAACGGGCAATGGCCTCCTGCACGCTGGCGGAGATAAAGAAATACTGCTGCTTCAGACGCAGCTCCTTGCCTGCCATATGGTTGTCGTTGGGGTACAGAACCTCTACCAGCAGCTTCGCCAGGTTCTCTTCCTCTACGGCCTGCTGATAATCGCCCTTGTCGAAGGCGTCCAGACGGAAGGTATTCATGGCCTCTGCATCCCAGATACGAAGGGTATTTACTACGTTATTGCCATAGCCTACTACCGGAAGGTCGCAGGGGATAGCGCGTACGGCCTGATAGCCCTTCTGGATAAAATGGTTCTTGCCGTTCTGATCGACTTCTACATCTACATAGCCGCCGAACTTGACGATCTTCGCGTACTCCGGACGGCGGAGCTCGAAGGGATTGCCATCCACAAGCCAGTCGTCGGGAATCTCTTTCTGATAGCCGTTCTCAATTTTCTGCTTGAACATACCATAGCGGTAACGGATACCGCAGCCGTATGCCGCATAGCCCAGGGTTGCCAGAGAATCCAGGAAGCAGGCTGCCAGTCTTCCCAGACCGCCATTTCCCAGAGCTGCGTCCGGCTCCTGATCCTCGATCACGTTCAGATCGCAGCCCAGCTCCTCCAGAGCTTCCTTTACTTCGTCATAATAGGTCAGGTTAATCAGGTTATTGCCAAGAGCACGGCCCATCAAAAATTCCATGGACATGTAATACACAATCTTCGGATCCTGCTTTTTCATCTGCTCCTGGGTCGCAATCCATGCATCGATGATCGCGTCCTTGGTAGCCAGCGCTACCGCATGAAAAATCTGGTGCTGTGTTGCCTCTTCAATGGGTGTCCGGTACAGAGTCTTCACGTTGTAAACTACGCTTCTCTTAAAGAGTTCCTTGTCAAAGGGTCTCTTACTCATAATAGTTTCCTCCTCTTTGATACCGTTTATCACTGTTCACTCCGTTCACAGTGACACGCTTCGCAATGCACAGAAATTATGCTGTCCGCATCATTTCGTGCTGCAAGACCAGAACGCGCTTACGCGCGCTCTACGCCCATGGTAACATTCTCGCCGTTGATACTCCAGTCCTTCACGTAGCCATTGGCCTCGTCGAACTTCACATCCACTGCCAGAACCTCGGACTTGATCTGATCCGCATTGGCCTTGATAAGCTGTTCGATCTTCTCATTGCCCTTGCAGGAAATCACGATCTTGTCGGTTACCTGGAAATCTGCCTCTTTCCGCATGGTCTGCACCTTGCTGATAATCTCGCGGACAAAGCCCTCCTCGATCAGTTCCGGCGTGAGCTTGGTGTCCAGCACTACGGTGATGGTATTGTCACCGTCGGATACGAAGCCTTCGGTCTGTGCCATGTCGATCAGCAGATCCTCCTCCGATAATACCACATTTGTACCGTTTACGTCAAATGTGAGGCTTCCCTTCTCCTTCAGCTCGTCCATAGCGGTATTGCCATCCACCTCAGACAGGTGCTGGCGGATGCCGTTCAGGCACTTTCCATACTTGGGTCCTACGGTCTTCAGCTGCGGCTTGAAGCTGTATGTGGTAAATGCGCGGACGTCGTCGGTGAAGTCTACCTTCTTCACATTCAGCTCATCCTCGATGATCTCGCAGTAGTACTCAGCCAGCTTGTAGGGCGCCTTCACATACATCTGAGCGATGGGCTGACGGTTCTTGATGTTCGCGGTGTTACGGCACGCACGTCCCATCACAACGATCTTCAGAACCTCATCCATGTCTCGCTCCAGCTCCTCGTTGATCCATGCCTTATTTACAACCGGGAAGTCGCACAGATGGATGCTCTCGGGAGCGTCCTTGTCGATGCTTCTTACCAGATTCTGATAAATTTCTTCTGTCATGAAGGGTACCATGGGCGCTGCTGCCTTGGAAATGGTTACCAGGGAGGTATACAGGGTCATATAAGCATTGATCTTATCCTGCTCCATGCCCTTTGCCCAGAAACGCTCACGGCTGCGGCGTACATACCAGTTGGACATATCGTCCACGAACTCCTGAAGGGCTCTTGCTGCCTCCGGGATCCGGTAATTGTTCAGGTTATCGTCGACCTCGCCTACTACGGTGTTCAGCTTGGACAGAAGCCATTTGTCCATGACACTCAGGGAATCATAATTCAGCTCATACTTCGTTGCGTCAAATTCGTCAATGTTGGCATACAGCACGAAGAACGCATAGGTGTTCCAAAGGGTACCCATGAATTTACGCTGTCCTTCCTGTACGGCCTTTCCGTGGAAACGGTTGGGCAGCCAGGGTGCGCTGTTGATGTAGAAATACCAGCGGATGGCGTCTGCGCCGTATTTATCCAGGGCGTCGAAGGGATCCACCGCATTTCCCTTAGACTTACTCATCTTCTGGCCGTTCTCATCCTGTACATGTCCCAGAACGATAACGTTCTCATACGGCGCCTTATTGAACAGAAGAGTGGACTCTGCCAGCAGGGAATAGAACCAGCCTCTGGTCTGGTCTACGGCCTCTGAGATAAACTGTGCCGGGAACTGCTGATGGAACAGCTCCTGATTTTCAAACGGGTAATGATGCTGCGCGAAGGGCATCGCTCCGGAGTCGAACCAGCAGTCCAGTACCTCCGGTATGCGGCGCATGGTCTTGCCACAGCAGGGGCACTTCATGGTGATCTGGTCAATGTACGGACGATGGAACTCGACGGTCTTCGCGTTCTCGTCGCCACTCATCTCATAGAGCTCCTCGCGGCTTCCGATGGACTCCTGGTGTCCGCAGCCTTCACACTCCCAGATGTTCAGCGGAGTTCCCCAGTAACGGTTACGGCTTACGCCCCAGTCCTGAATGTTCTCCAGCCAGTCGCCGAAACGTCCCTTACCGATGCTCTCCGGGATCCAGTTGATGGTATTGTTATTGCGGATCAGGTCATCCTTTACCGCGGTCATTTTGATGAACCAGGACTCACGCGCGTAGTAGATAAGCGGTGTGTCACAGCGCCAGCAGAACGGGTAATCATGCTCGAACTTGGGCGCGTCGAAAAGCTTGCCCTCTGCGTCCAGATCCTTCAGGACTTCGGGGTCAGCCTTCTTTACAAACATACCTGCATACGGCGTCTCGGCGGTCATGTTACCCTTGCCGTCCACGAACTGTACGAAGGGCAGGTCGTAGTTGCGGCCCACGCGTCCGTCGTCCTCACCGAAGGCCGGCGCGATATGAACGATACCGGTACCATCGGACATGCTGACATAGTTGTCTACCGTTACATAGAAGCCTTTCTTATGCTGCTTTGCGGCTGCCTCTCCGGCGCAGGCAAACAGCGGCTCGTACTCCTTGTACTCCAGATCTTTTCCGACATATTTTTCCAGAACCTCGTAGGCGGGCTTGCCTTCCTCTGCGAGACCGCCCAGCACCTTGTCTGCCAGGGCCTCTGCCAGGTAGTAGGTGTAGCCGTCTGCTGCCTTGACCTTTACGTAGGTGTCGCTGGGGTTCATACACAGACCCACGTTGGACGGCAGGGTCCAGGGGGTGGTGGTCCATGCCAGGAAGTACGCGTCCTCATCCTTTACCTTGAAACGGACGATGGCGGAGCGCTCCTTCACCTGCTTGTAGCCCTGGGCTACCTCATGGCTGGAAAGGGGGGTACCACAGCGCGGGCAGTAGGGAACGATCTTGAAGCCCTTGTACAGCAGGCCCTTCTTCCAGATCTCCTTCAGCGCCCACCACTCGGACTCAATGTAGTTGTCATCGTATGTGACAAACGGATGCTCCATGTCAGCCCAGAAACCTACGGTTCCGGAGAAATCCTCCCACATGCCCTTGTATTTCCAGACGCTCTCTTTACATTTGCGGATAAACGGATCCAGGCCGTACTGCTCGATCTGCTCCTTACCGTCCAGTCCCAGTGCCTTCTCCACTTCCAGCTCTACCGGAAGTCCGTGGGTATCCCAGCCGGCCTTTCTCGGTACCATGTAACCCTTCATGGTGCGGTATCTGGGGATCATATCCTTGATAACACGGGTCAGTACATGGCCGATATGAGGCTTACCATTGGCGGTAGGCGGTCCATCGTAGAAGGTGTAGGTCTCGCCTTCCTTGCGGCTGTCCATGCTCTTCTCGAAAATGTGATTTTCATCCCAGAACTTTTCAATCTCTTTCTCCCGTCCAACGAAATTCAGATCGGTTGATACTTTGTTGTACATGATTTTTCCTCCTTTTGAAATCACTGAAAACCCTGTTCTCCAGAATTTCAGATTCGCGGGGCTGCGTCCGAAGGGACTTGTGCCTTTTGCGAAAAAAAACGACCCTTGTCCTGTAACAGGACAAAAGCCGATCGCTTCTGTGAAACCACCTCATTACAACATGCCATCACATGTGTCTCCCATAACGGCGGAGTACCGCCGGTACCTAATCATCCCTCTTGTATACAGGATTCTTTCAGCCCGGAGCTCGGAAGTGATTTTCAAAAAGTCCTACTCGCACCGGGCTTCCACCCTCCCCGGCTCTCTGTGCCTTTTGGCGCTTTTCTACTCTCTTCGTCAATGCTTTTTCTTTATGTTTCGTCGCTATTAGTCAGTATAACCCGTTTTTGCGGGCTTTGTCAACCGTTCGGCAGGGATTTTACACACTTTTTTCTTAAGGAATTTTAAACTTTTTCCCGAAGCCCTTGCGCCTGTAGTGGAAATAGCCTATACTTAAATTTACATTTGTTACAATTTTCAATTACGAACCAAATTTTTTCTATCTTTAAGATATATTTTAATTACAGGAGCGTTTTCACATGAAATTTTCACATAAATTTAGATTTTTCACGGGTTTTGTGGCCCTTTCCCTGGTAGGCTCCCTCTGTTTTAGCCCTGTTTCCGCAGAAGCTGCAAAGAAGGCCAGTAAGAAATCAGCGAAGCAGATTGCTGCTGAAAAGGCTGCCGCCGAACAGCTGGAGGCGGAACGCCAAGCCGCTTATAATAAGGCCATCGACTCGAACGCCATCGACGGTTGGCCTCAGGGGCCGCAGATCTACGCGGAATCTGCCATCGTCATGGAGGCTTCCAGCGGCGCCATCCTTTATAATAAGGATATGGATATGAAAAATTATCCGGCCAGCATTACGAAGATCATGACTGCGCTTCTGACCCTGGAGAACTGCTCGCTGGACGAAACTGTGACCTATTCCTATAACGCGACCCACACCATCGACGCGGGAAGCAGCAGTATCTATACCACTGAAGACGAGCAGCTGACTGTGGAGCAGTCCCTCTACGCCTTGATGCTGGAGTCCGCCAATGAATGTGCCAACGGCCTGGCCGAGCATGTGGCCGGATCCATCGACGCCTTTACGGAAATGATGAATCAGAAGGCTGCGGAGCTTGGCTGCACCAATACTCATTTTGCCAACGCCAATGGTCTTCACAACGATAATCATTACACCAGTGCCCACGATATGGCGCTGATTACGAAGGCCGCCATTCAAAATGAAGACTTCTTACGCATCTCCGGTACGGCCAAGTACCAGATGCAGCCCACCAATAAACGTGATGAAATCACCTATATGACCAATCACCACTATATGATTGCCCCCTACAAAGGCGTCACAAAGTACCTGGACGATTCGGTTATTGCAGGAAAAACCGGCAACACCAGTGTGGCCAAGGGTACTCTGGTCACTGTAGCGGAACGAAACGGCATGACGCTCATCGTTGTGACCATGCGGACTCAGTCCACCGGCGAGAAGGGCGTACCCCTGTTCACCGATACAGCGCTGCTTCTGGATTATGCCTCCGAGAATTTCACCCGGTTTAATGTCTCCGAAAACGAAACAAATTTCTCGGTAGCCGGTTCCGGCACTTCCTATATCGGAAGCGCCATCTTCGGTCAGTCCAAGCCGTTGATTCAGATCGACACCAACGCAGGCATTGTGCTTCCAAACGGAGCTTCCTTTACAGACGCCTCTCCGGAGCTAACCTTCCAGGATGAAAATACGGATTCTGACGTGATTGCCAGTCTCTCCTATACTTACAACGAGGAACCTGTGGGAACTGCGGATATTTCGCTTACCAAGGATAATTTACAGGAATTTACATTCGATAAAGAAACTGATTCTGACGAAACCGCTGACACGGACGGCACCGAAAAACCGATTCAGCAGACACATTTTATCAAAATCAATGTGCGGATGATTCTGATTGTAGCCGGAATCCTTCTGCTTCTATTCCTGCTTTACCGCTTGCTTCGCCATCTGATGAAGACCTTCCGGTTTTCCATTCATCTGCCGAAGCTCCATCGAAGACGAGCACGTTCCCGTGGAAGACGCACCTTTTTCACCGGATCCAAAACCGGAGCAAAAAATAAGCATTCGGAAAACCGGTATCACCGGACGCCGAAGGACCGGGGCGGATGGGATGATTTGGACCTGTAAAATTCACTATTCGTAATAAAAACGAGCACTCACAAATTTTCTGATCGTTGTGAATGCTCGTTTTTTATTACATCACCCGGAAATTTTCAATATCTCCTTCGCCTTCGTCAGCCGCTCGTCAAACTGCTCATAGAAGTCTCTGTCCTTCTCCCATTCCTCCTGATAAAAGCTTTTCAGAATATAGAGGTCTATCATTTTCTGATACTGTTCCCCATTCTGTTCCCCGAGGCGCGCTGTGACGTCTTTCAGGAAATAGTGCCAGTCAATGATGAATTTCTCATTGCGCTTCAGATCCGGCGTGTCGATCCATTTCTGCACCTTTACCTTCAGCTTCGGCTCCCTGGGACATTCGTGTACCTGCAGGAAATACTGAAAGCTGTGGTTCTCATAAAACCGGCCCAGCGGAAAGATCCGGCAGAAGCCCGGCCGCAGCGCATGAATGCTGCAGCGCCCTTCCCCATTCAGGAAGCCACAGCGTTCATTTTCCCCGGAGGTCTTCATGTTCGGCAGAATAATCCCCTCCACCAGGTTCAGCTCCAGCTTGTCCTGCAGAAGCGCCTCAAAGCTCACCTGCAGTCCCGCAGTCAGCCGCCATACATCGTAGGGATCCAGAATAATTGTGCTTCCCATGCTTTCGCAACACTGGGAGCAGCCTGCGCAGCCGCCGCAGTCAGCCTTCACCATATCCCGCAGACCATAGAGCCTTCCGTCGGAAACCTCCTTCATATCAATCTCACGTTCCATCGTTTTTCTCCTTGTCTGTTTTCTTATTTTATGGTACACTGTTCCAGTGAGGTCAGTCAAGACTGACTCGCAGGTTTCCAATGATAGCCGGAATTAAAGGGTCGAAAAATCCCGGAAATACGGCATGTGTCCATATAGCTCAGCTGGATAGAGCACACGCCTCCTAAGCGGCAGATTGTTCGATTCCTTCGAGCAGTGAAAATTGCATAAATCTTAAAAATGTCTCAGTAGCTCAGCTGGATAGAGCACACGCCTCCTAAGCGTGGGGTCGGAGGTTCAAATCCTCTCTGGGACGCCAGAAAGCACCGCTGCAAGCCTTTTTTCGGGGTTTGCAGCGTTTTTTTGTTCCTCCTTCTCCCGGTAATTTCACTTCCGTTACCGGGAGATTTTTATACGCCGCATGATGTATATTTGCTAATTGGACTCGAACGCTTTTCAGAAATTTGCTAAGAAAATTCTGCGTTTTGCTAATTCGATTTTTCGGATCACTTTGCCGGGGCTTGCGCTGCTATCAGGGC